>JBILNK010000194.1:0-7811 GCA_044375105.1 Planctomycetota bacterium | reverse complement strand
CGATCCCGGTGCAGCACGGCCTCAGCCTGGGCGAGCTGGCGCGGTTTTTCGTCGAGCGCCTGGGCCTCGATTGCCAGCTCGAAGTGCTGGCCTGCCGCGGCCTCGAGCGCGCCGCCACTTGGTCCGATCTGGGGCTCCCGTTCGAAGCGCCTTCGCCCAATCTGCGCCGTCCCGAGGCCGTGGCGCTGTACCCCTTGCTGGGCTGCTTCGAGGCCTGCGCGCTGTCGGTCGGGCGCGGCACGGAGGCCCCCTTCGAGCGCTTCGGGGCGCCTTGGCTCGACCCGCAGGCCCTGCTGGCCGAGATCGGGAACGATCCGATCCCCGGCCTGCGCCTGGCTCCGATCGCCTTCACGCCCGCGGCCGATGCGTTCGCCGGCCAGCGCTGCGACGGGGTCTCCGTCGAGATCGCGGGCCCCGCATTCGAGCCCTTGCCGGCCAGCTTCCGCCTGGCCCGGGCCCTGCTCGCGAGCCAAGCGGGGCGCTTCGACCCGGCGCCCCTGGTGGAGCGCTGGGGCCACGGCGCCTGGCTCGAGGCCCTGCGCTCCGGCCGGGCCGAGCCGCCTGCGGACCACGCCTTCCCGACCTTCGAGCGCTCGATCGAGCCGCTCTGGCTCTATCCCGCTGTTTGAGACCCGCACCGGGCCGGGCGACCGGCCCCCGATCCGCTATGCTCAGGCCGCGGCGGCCGCGCCGCCCCAGAGCCATGCAACCCCAGCATTTTCGATTCTCGGTCGCCGACGGCGTCGGCACGATCCGCCTGGATCGCCCCGAGCGCCTGAACGCGCTGACCTTCGAGTCCTATCGGGAATTGACCGATTTCTTCGTGCACCTGCGCAGCCGCGAAGACGTGCGCAGCGTGATCCTGACCGGCACCGGGCGGGCCTTTTGTTCGGGCGGCGACGTCAAGGACATCATCGGCCGGTTGTTCGATGTGCCCGAGGAGTCGCTGTATGCCTTTACGCGGCTGACCTGCGACCTGATCCTCAACATCCGCAAGCTCGAAAAGCCGGTGATCGCCGCGCTGAACGGCATCACCTGCGGCGCGGGTGCGGTGATGGCCGCCGCCGCCGACATGCGCATCGGCAGCGAAAGCGCCAAGATCGCCTTCCTGTTCGTGCGCGTGGGCCTGTCGGGCGCCGACATGGGCGCGGCCTGGCTGCTGCCGCGCATCGTGGGCCTCGGGCACGCCAGCGAGCTCTTGATGAGCGGTGAATTCATCAGCCCCGGGCGGGCTTACGAGATCGGGCTCTACAACCGCGTCTGCAAGGACCACGAGCTCGAGCTGGAGTCGCGCCGCTGGGCCACGCGCCTGGCCAACGGCCCCGGCTTCGGGCTGGCGATCACCAAGCGCATGCTGAACGAGGAGGCTTCTCTGACGCTCGAACAGGCCCTGGCCGCCGAGGGCTGGATCCAGGCCGAATGCATGAAGCATCCGGACTATCGCGAGGGCTTCGACGCCAACCTGGAGAAGCGCGAGCCCGATTTCCGCCGGAGCGGGGCCGCCGCCCCGCGCCTGTTCAAGCCATGAGCGCGGGCAGCCCCGGGGAAAGCCAGGCGCCGGCGCTCGAGAGCCTGGCCGAACAGGCCGCCCGCGGGGCGGCTTTCGAGGCCGCCGTGGCCGCGCTGGTCCAGCGCGCGCGGGCCCTCGGGCGCAGCGCGGGCCCGAGCCTGTTCAAGCAGGCCGAGCAGGATCCCCACGGCCTGGCCGCGGCGCGCCAGGCCCTGCGGCTGCTCGCCGATGCCGGTCTGCTGGCGGCCGCGATCGCACCGCTCCACGGGGGCCTCAGCCTGCCGGGCCAGCGACCCGGCGCCGTCTCCGTGCGCGCCCTGTGCGCCCTGCGCGAGGAGCTGGCCTACCACCACGGCATGCTCGACTTGATGCTCGTGATGGCCGGCCTCGGCTCCTACCCGCTGCAGCTGGGTGGCGCCGACGAGCTGCGCCAGCGCTGGCTGCCCGGGGTGCAGAGCGGGCGCTGCGTGGCCGCCTATGGTCTGACCGAGCCCGGGGCCGGCTCGAGCCTGGACGAGATCGCGACGCGCGCCGAGCGCGTGCCCGGCGGCTATCGCTTATCCGGCCACAAGACCTTCATCTCGAACGCCGGTCTGGCGGATTTCTACACCGTGCTCGCCCGCACCGCGGGCCAGCCCGGCGACAAGGGCCGCGACAACCTCTCGATGTTCCTGGTGCCTGCCAGCGCCGCCAGCCTGGAGGCCAAGCCCTTCGAGGTGCTCGCGCCCCATCCGATCGGCGACGTGCACCTCACCGGCGTGTTCGTGCCCGCAGCCGAGCGCCTCGGCGCCGAGGGGCAGGGCCTCGAGATCGCCCTCGAGACCCTGGCGACCTTCCGCACCACGGTGGCCGCGGCGGCCAACGGCTTTTCGCGCCGGGCCCTGGCGGAATCCGTGGGGCACCTCGAGCGCCGTTCGCAATTCGGCAAGCCCCTGGCTCAGAACCAGGCCCTGCGCTTCGAGATCGCCGAGATGGACACGGACCTGGCCGCGGCGCGCCTGCTGGTGGCCGAAGCGGCCCGGCTGGCCGACGCCGAGGATCCCGCCGCGCCGCGGGCCGTCTCGCGCGCCAAGCTGTTCGCCACGGAAGCCGCCGGGCGCATCTGCGACCGCGCCGTACAGCACCATGGCGGCCTGGGCGTCAAACGCGGCTCGGTGGTCGAGGACCTCTATCGCGAAGTGCGCGCCCTGCGGATCTACGAGGGCACCAGCGAGATCCAAAAGCTGATCCTCTCGAAGCACGCTTTCGAGGAACACCGCCCGGCTTGATGGGCTGTCAGCCGGTCGAATCGGGCCGCGCCCGATTCGATCGTGTCCGGGGTTTCGGGGAATCGTGCGGGCCGCAGAGCCTCGAGATTTGCCGAGAAGCCCGCAGGCACAGGTCGACACACCCCGCCGAGGCCCTGGGGCCCCGCCGCCGATCGCGCCGCCGCACCAGGGCGGGTTGGCGCGGTCTGCCCCGGAGCGCAGGCGCCTCCACCGGGACGTCCAAAGCCGTCCAGCCGACGGATGGACGGCAGCCCAAACAGCAGCGCGGCGGGGGCCGGGCCCGCGCCGCGCGGCGCGCCCGCCCCCCCACCCCCCGGCGGGGGGGGGGCCGCCCCCCCCCCCCGCTGCTCTTCGATCGGCTGCTCTTCGATCAAGCGTCGATCGTTTTGCAGTCCGGGTTGGTCAGCGTGACGTTGCCGCCGGCGATCAGGGCGCCTTGGCCGTAGAAGTCGAGGCCCAACAGGTTCGGGTTGTTCGGGATCAGGAAGGGCAGCTCGAGCACGCCGCTGCCGCCGATCACGCCGCTGGCCTGCAGGACGGTTTGGCCCAGGTCGATCAGCACGGTGCCCGAGCCGGGCAGGGGCAGGAAGTCGGGCTGCAGGGACAGGAGCCCCAGCACGAGGGTGCCCGGGGCGGCCGTGAAGCCTTGCACGGAGAACTCGCCGAGCTTGGCGCCGCCGCCGATCTCGTAGGTCTCGGGGACCGCCTGGATCTGGGTCACCTGCACGGCCGGCGCCGTCGGGCTGCCGTTCCAGGTCCCGCTCAGCTCGACCGACTGGCCGACGAACAGGTTCAGGTCGAAGAGGGTCGAGCTCAGGGCCGTGTCCGTGCAGTCGACCACGAATTGGTTCTGGGTGCCCTGGACGTCTTCGACCTTGCCTCGCAGGGTCACGTCCTGGGCCAGGGCCGGCAGGCAGAGCAGGGACAGGGGCAGCAGGGGAGCGAAGGGACGCATGGTTTGGGACCGGGGTGGGGTCGCGGCGGGCCGCCGGGTATCGGCGCGCCCTGGGCGCGAACGGGGGCCATTTCTCAAAGGCCGTGCCAGGCCCCGAGCGCCGCCCGGGGCGCTGCGGCCGGCGGGCCAAGGCCCGCACGCCGGCGCTCTCCGCAGGTCCCGTACAGCCGCTGGACCGGGCTTCCAGGGCCTGGACGAGCGGGGCTGCCGAAGGCGGATCCGCGCCCTCGGCGCGCCGCGCCGGCCCCGGCCCTGCCTAGAATCCAGGCTCCATGACCGAGCCCGTCCACGCCTACGACATCGCCCCGGGCAAGATCCTCGCCCAGCGCTTCGAAGTCCTGCGCGCCCGTCGCCAGGGCGGCCTTTCGGTGGCCTTCGAGGTCAAGGATCTGCGCGCGGGCGAGCTGCGCGAGCTGCAGTTCTTCCCGCCGCACCTGTTCGACGGCGAATCCGAAGCGCGCGAGTTCGCGGCCTCCTGGCAGCCCTGGAAGCGCGTGCAGAGCCCGGCCGTGCTCGCCGTGCACGAGATCACCCTGCTGGGCCCGGACGCGCTGATTCTGGTCAGCGACCTGCCCCGCGGGCGCTCCCTGCGGGACCTGCTCAAGGAGGTCGGCCGCCTCAGCCCGGCGGCCACCCGGGCCCTGGGTCTCGAGCTGCTGACCGGCCTGTCCGCGATCCATGCCCACGGGCTGGTGCACGGCGACGTGAAGCCCCTGACCGTGTTCGCCGAGGGCCCCGTGGGCGGTGCGCCCCAGCGCCCCCAGCTGGTCGACGGCGGTGCCACCCCGGGCCTGTGGCTGGCCAAGGACCTGGGCGAGCGCACGGCCCTGATCGGCACGCCCTTCTACGCGCCGGTGGAGCAGTTCGGCGGCGAGGCGCCCACGGTGCAATCGGATCTCTACAACCTGGCCACGCTGATGTTCGAGGCCCTCAGCGGGGTCCAGCCCTGGCGCGGCAAGAACTTCCTCGAGGTGTTCCAGTCGAAGCTGGCCCCCGAGCCGCCGCGCTTCGCCGAGCGCGCCCCGGGCGTCGAGGTGCCGTCCGCCCTCGAGGCCGCCATCCGCGGCGGCCTCTACGCGGACACCAAGCGCCGCTACCCGAGCGCCCAGGCCTTCGCCCAGGCCCTGACCGCCTTGGCGCTCTGACCGGCTCGGAAAGAACCGCAGCCGGCTGCGCCCCGCCGTGACGCCCGCGGACCGCCGCCCGCGGACCGCCGCCCGCGGACCGCCGCCCGCGGACCGCCGCCCGCGCATGCGCCTCTCCCGCGCTCCTCGCCCTCTCCCCCCGGCCCCCCTGACCCGATGGCTGAAGCCCCGCTGCCCAGCGCCTCGCCGCAGAGTGCCTCGCTATCCGCTGCCCAGGCCCCCGCAGCGGCGGGCCAGAGTGGCCCGCTGCCCGCGGATTTCGTGGTCGGCGAGCGCTTCAACCTGGCCAGCTTCTTCCTCGATCGCCATGCCGAGCAGGGCAGCGCGCGCATCGCCCTGCGGGTCGGCGACGAGCTGCGCACCTACGGCCGGCTGATCGAGCGCTCGCGGCGCGTGGCCGCCGCCCTGCGGCGCGCCCGGGTGCGGCCCGAGGAGCGCGTGCTGCTGGTGCTGCCGGACGGCTTCGAGTACGCCGAGAGCTGGTTCGGGATCCTGCGCGCCGGGGCCGTGTTCGCCATGGTCAATCCGCTGCTGCCGGCGGAGGAGTTCGAGTACTACGCGCGCTACACCAAGGCCCGCGTGGCGATCGTCGATGGGGGCCTGGCCGCGACCTTCGTGGCCCTGAAGGCGCGGGTGCCGAGCCTCGAACAGGTCTGGGCGGTCGGCGCCCAGGACGGCTGCGCGCTGCCCTACGAAGAGGCGCTCGGCGCCGAGGATCCGGGCTCGGCGTTGGCCGAGACCGAGCCCACGGGTCCGGACGACCTGGCCGGCTGGCTGTTCACCTCGGGCTCGACCGGCAAGCCCAAGGCCTGCGTCCATCGCCAGCTCGACTTCGCCTACAACACCGAGACCTACGCGCGCCAGGTGATCGGCTATCGCCCCGAGGACATCTGCCTGGGCGTCCCCAAGCTGTTCTTCGGCTACGCCACCGGCACCAACCTGATGTTCCCGCTGCGCTTCGGGGCCAGCGCGGTGCTGTTCCCGGGGCGCTCGACCCCCGATGCGCTCTTCGAGCAGATCGAACGCCATCGGCCCACGATCTTGACCTCGGTCCCGACCATGATCGGCCAGATGCTGCGCTCGCCGCGGCTCGAATCGATCGACTGGAGCCCTCTGCGCGCGGTGCTCTCGGCGGGCGAAGCCCTGCCCGAGGAGCTCTATCGCGAATGGAAGCGCCGCACAGGGGCCGAGATCCTGGACGGCATCGGCTCGGCCGAGATGTTCCACATCTACATCAGCAACCGGCCCGGCGACGTCCGGCCCGGATCCCTCGGCCGGCTGGTCCCCGGCTACGACGCCCAGATCGTCGGGCCCTCCGGAGAGCCCCTGGCGGACGGCGAGCCGGGCCGCCTGCGGGTGCGCGGCGGCTCGACGGCCCTGTGTTATTGGGGCGATCGCCAGAAGAGCGTGGAGACCTTTCAAGGCGAATGGTGCACCAGCGCCGACATCTTCCGCCGCGACGGCCAGGGCTATTTCTTTTACGAGGGCCGCAGCGACGACCTGCTCAAGGTCAGCGGCATCTGGGTCTCGCCGCTCGAGATCGAAAACGCCCTGCTGCGCCATCCGGCGGTGGCCGAGGTCTGTGTGGTGGGGGAGGAAGACCAGGACCGCCTGGTCAAGCCCCTGGCCTATGTGGTGCTGAAGTCCGGGCAGCGCGGCAGCCTGGCCCTGGCGGACGAGCTCAAGGCCCACCTCAAGACCCTCTTGGCCCCGCACAAGTACCCGCGGCGCTTCGAATGGCGCGAGTCCCTGCCGCGCAACGACCGCGGCAAGGTGGCCCGCAAGCAACTGGCCGAAGAGGCCCAGAGGCGCTGATGCCCCCCGAAGATCCCCGTTTCGCGCGCCACACCTGGCCGGAGGCCCGCGCCGCCTTCGGTCCCGACCTGGTCGTGTTGCTGCCGCTGGGGGCCACCGAACCCCACGGTCCGCACCTGCCCCTGGACGTGGACGTGACCATCGCCGAGGCCCAGGCCCGGCGCGCGGCGGCGCTGCTGGCCGAGCAGGGGGTGCGCGCTTGGATCCTGCCGCCGCTGGCCTTCGGGGTGACCTTCTTCACCGACGGCTTCGAGGGCCGGGTCACGATCCATCCGGGCACCCTGTGGGCGTTGCTCGAGGACATCGCCGAATCCCTGGCCGAGCAGGGTCTACGCCGCCTGGTGCTGGTCAACGCGCACCTCGAGCCGGCCCAGATCAAGGTGTTGCGCGGCATCGCCAAGGAGTACGAATTGCCGCGGCCGGGCAAGCTGCAGATCGTGTTCCCCGACCACACCCGCCGCCGCTTCGTGGGCCGCCTGTCGTCCGAGTTCCAAAGCGGCGATTGCCATGCCGGCAGCTACGAGACCTCGATCGTGATGCACGCCGACCCCGGTGCGGTCCGCGAGGATCAGCGCCGGGCCCTGCCGCAGGTCAAGGTCGGTCTGATCGAGGGCTTCGCGGCCGGCAAGCAGAACTTCCGCCAGCTGGGGGCCGACCAGGCCTATTGCGGCGCGCCGGCCGAGGCCAGCGCCGCGGAGGGCGCGGCCCAGCTCGAGGCCCTGGCCGCGATCGTGTTGGACGCCCTGCGCGAAACCTGGCCGGAGCTGTTCGTGCGGCGGCCGGGTTGAGCGCTGGGCCGCTCTACGGGCCGAGGCGCTGGGCAGGAACGGGCTCGGGCGGCCCGGCGGAGGCTCTCCCGTTCCCGAGGCGCCCGCGCCGCCTGCGTCGGACCTGTCAGCTCCGCCGGCCCGTCGCGGGGCCGCCGCGCGGGCCGGGGCCGCGCGGCCGCAGCCTGGAGCGGGGGGGCGCTGGCTATCCTGGGCGGCCCAGTGCCATGTCCCCCCAACGCAAGCACAAGAGCTTCACCTGCCAGCAGCAGGTGCGTTTCGGCCACGTCGACCCCGCCGGCATCGCCTACTACCCGCGCATCTTCGACTACATCCACGAGGCCTTCGAAG
>JBILNK010000193.1:0-7812 GCA_044375105.1 Planctomycetota bacterium | reverse complement strand
GGGCCGGCGCGTCGAGCGCGGCCTCGGCTCGCGCGGCCGGGTCGCCGGGGGCGCCTCCCGTGGATCGGGAGGAGCGGGCGGTTTCGGGTGGCGTTGAGAAGCCGGGGGGCGAGGCCTCCGCTTGGGAGCGCGGGGCCTGGCAAGCGTCGCTGGGTCGAGGGCTCGCTGCTGCGAGCCGTCCGCGTGACGGAGCTCGGGAGGGGGGGGGCGGGAACTCTGTGGCGGGAACTCTGTGGCGGGAACTCTGTGGCGGGAACTCTGTGGCTGGAACTCTGTGGCTGGCGGGGTGGCGCCGGCGTCGGCTGGCCGGGCAGGAGCGGGAGGTCCCTCGGGGCTCGGATCGATGGGGTCGTGTCGCGGGGGGGGCCGGAGGTCCCCCGACGCGGCGCAGCGCGGGTCAGATCAGGCGCTGGCAGCCGGCCGGGCGCCGCGGAGGGCCCCCGCCACCAATCTTCTAGGATGGCTTTTGGGGGGCCACTTTGGCAACGCTTTGTGATTTCGCGGGTCTAGTGCCCCGCCCTGCGCTGCGCCGAGCCCGATCGAGACCCGTCCCGCCCACCCGCCGATGCTGTTCGCCACCTGGAACGTCAACTCCGTGCGCGCCCGCCTGCCGCGCCTCCTGGCCTGGCTGGAGGCCCGCCGGCCGGACGTGCTCTGCCTCCAAGAGACCAAGTGCCTGGACGAGCAGTTCCCCCGCGAGCCGATCGAGGACCTGGGCTACTCGATCGCCCACTTTGGCCAGAAGACCTACAACGGGGTGGCCCTGCTGGCCCGCCGGGGTTTGGAGGACGTGCAGCGCGGCTTCCCCGGGGACCGCGGCGAGGCGCGCTTCATCGCCGCCCAGGTCGAGGACTGGCTGGTGGCCAGCGTCTACGTGGTCAACGGCCAGGAGGTCGGAGCGGACAAGTACGCCTTCAAGCTCGAATTCATGGAGCGGCTGCGCCAGCACCTGGCGGAGCGCTTCGATCCGGCGGAGAAGATCCTGCTGGGCGGCGATTTCAACGTCACTTTCGACGATCGCGACGTCTACGACCCCGAGTTGTGGCGCGAGAAGATCCTCTGCTCGACGCCCGAGCGGCGGGCGCTCACGGGCCTGGTCGACCTAGGGCTCGCCGATGCGCTCCGCCAGCTCGACCCGCGGCCTGGGATCTATACCTGGTGGGATTTCCGCACGCGCGGGTTCCAGCGCGGCCAGGGCCTGCGCATCGACCACGTGTTGGTCTCGGCGCCGGCCCTGGCCCGGGCTCGCGAGATCGAGGTGGATCTCGAGGAGCGCGGACGGGAGAAACCCAGCGACCACGCGCCCGTGCTGCTGCGACTCGATGAATGAGCGGCTGAGCACACGATCGACTCGGGCTGGGCCCGGCCGGTCGGAGCGGGCCGACCGCAGGCCTTTGGTCCGCCCTCCGGACGAAGCCGAGGCCGGCTCTCGGCCGGATGGGGGACTTTTCCCGGGCCCCGATCGTTTCCTGGCCCGCTGAGCCCGCCGAATGGAGCTCCGGGCGCAATGGATACCTGCGCCAAGTGGATACCCGCGCCAAGTGGATACCCGCGCCGAATGGGTGCCCAAGGGGCCCTGCGCTCGCGGATCTCGCTGCGCTTGCCCGCTGGGCGATTCGCTCCCGGAGGCCCGCCAGAGGGGAGCCTTGGTCTCCGCACGGCGCGGCTTCGGGCGGCCGGGGGCCCGGCTGGCCATTGGCCCCCGTCAGCTGTCCGGAGTCTTGCCGTCCGGTGGACGGCGGCGGTGCTCGGCCAGCAACTCGCTGACCCGGCTCTCGATGTCGCGCTCTGCGAACAGGCGCTGGCGGCGGCCGTGGGGCAGGGGCAGGCGCATGGACAGCAGGTCGGCCAGGGCCGCGACCGGCAGGTCTTCGGGCAGATTGAGGAACTGCTCGCTGCGGGCCAGCACCGCCTGGGAGAGTTCTTGGCGGTAATGGGCTTCCCGCTCGGGATGGATCGGGAACTCCTTCAGGGGCCGCACGCGCACGCGGCGATAGAGCCGCTCGCTGGCGACTTCTTCGAGTTCTACGCGGCCGATCCCCAGCAGCAGGATGATGAAGGTGCCGTCGGAGCGCCGCTCGTGCTTGACGATCTCGCCCAGGCCGGCCACCGGATAGACCGGGGGCTTGCCGGGCATCTCGAATTCGTGGCCGCGGCGCACGGTGCCGATCACCAGACGGCCCGAGCGGTCGAGGCTGTCCTCGATCATCTGCCGGTAGCGCGGCTCGAAGATGTTGAGCGGCGCCATGGCGCCGGGCAGCAGCCAGACGTCGGCCAGAGGAAACAGCGGGACCGCCTCGGCGGAAAAGGGGCCGCAGTCCGGGGGCTCGGGCAGCTCCCGGGGACCCTCGGCAGCTTCGATCCCCTGGGCCGGCGGCCAACAGTCGGGGATCGGCGGGCGGCGCTCCGGGCCCGTGGGGCCGGAGGTGGAGGGGGACGGGGGGGGCACCAAGGGATCGGCGTGGGCTGGGGATCGGAGGTCCGCGGGCGCTGCCGCGCGTCAGGCCCCCTCGCGGCCGGCTGCCGGGGCGCGATCGCGGTCGGTTCCAGCGACCGCGGCCGCTAGCCGCGCGAAGTGGGCGTCCTGGGGGCGTCCCAGGCGGCGATAGGCGCGCTCGAGGTTCAGGAGGTGGCGCTGGAGCAGCTGGGCGGTGCCTGCATCGTGGAACCATTCCGGCCGCGCTGCTAGCCCCCGGCTCTCCAAATAGGACAGGCACTCCCGCCGGGTGCGCAGCTTGCCGCCCGCGAAAGGGTCCGCCAGCAGGGTGCGCTGCCCGCTGTAGAGCCGCAGCAGCACCCGTCCGGGGAGCGGCACGGCCGCCGCGGTGAGGCCGGCCCGCTCGGCCACGAGCAGGTGCAGCACCACCAGCGGCAGGGGCAGCCCGCGCCGGCCGGCGAGCACGCGCTCCAGGAACAGCTCGGCCAGGGGGCCCGGGTCCGCGGAGCCGCCGGTCAGGCCGGTTTCCTTGCAAAGCACCTCGATCAGCGCCAGGGGACCCGCGAAGTCCCCGCCGCTGGCCGCGGCTCGCTCCCGGACGCGCAGCGCCAGGCGGTCGATCTCCGCAAGCACGTGCCGGGCATCCAGATCCGGCTGCTCGCTGCGCGAGAGCAGCAGCATGCCCTGCAGCAGGCCGTAGTCGCGGCGGGCCAGCACCTTGAGCAGCCGTTGGCGGGCGGGCCGGCGCATCCGCTCGAGCAGCAGCGCCCGTGCCTGCACCCGCCGGCGGGCATCGCCGTCGCGAGCGCCGCGGCCCAGCGCCGGCACGGCCGCGGCCCCGCCGGCCCGCAGGGCCGCCAGCACGTAGGGATCGGCGGGGGTATCGCCGAGCAAGCCCACCAAAGCCTCGAAGCGCGCCCGCTGCCCGCGCGCCCCGCCCTTGGACGCTGCCTGGCGATCGCTGCGGCCGAGCCCGGGGGGCTCCCCCGGCCGGGCGGCGGGGCTGGCCCCCGGCGCGGCGGGCAGCGGGGAATCGGGGTCGACGGCCATCGGGCTCGATCGCTGGAGTGCAGGTCCCGGGACGGGCTCGATCCTAGCCCCTTCCGCCCCTGCCGTGGGGATCCCCGGGCGGTCTTCCCGCCCCGGGCGCCGGGCGCGCTTGCGGGCCGCCATCCCAGGCTCCTACCCTGTTTCGCCCCGCGCCCCGGCCCCCGCCGGCGCCAGCCACCCCCGACCCCGCCCCAGGAACCCCATGGCCCTGCGCACCCGCCCCGGAGACGTGGTGATCACCCACGCGCTGCGCACGCCGATCGGCCGGTTCCTGGGCACGCTGGCCGAGATGAGCGCCGCCGATCTCGGCACCTCGGTCTGCCGGGACCTGCTCGGGCGCGCTGGCCTGCCCGCCGGGCGGGTCGGCAGCGTCCTGTTCGGCAACGGGCGTCAGGCGGGCGGCGGGCCCAACGTGGCGCGCCAGATCGCGGTCCGCGCCGGTCTCTCGGTCGAGACCCCGGCCATGACCGTCAACATGGCCTGCGCCTCGGGCCTCAAGGCGATCGCCCTGGCCGCGGACGAGATCCGCCTGGGGCGCAGCGAGATCGTGCTGGCGGGCGGAGTCGAGAGCATGAGCGGGCTGCCCTACTTCCTGCCGCGCCTGCGCCAGGGCTATCGCCTCGGACACGCCCCGGTGGTGGACGCCATGTACAAGGACGGCTTCCATTGCCCCCTGGCGGACCTCCTGATGGGGGAAACGGCGGAAGTGCTGGCCAAGGAGTTCGCCATCTCCCGGGAAGAACAGGATCGTTTCGCGCTCGGCAGCCAGCACAAGTCCGAGGCGGCCCGCAAGGCCGGGCGTTTCGAGGCCGAGCTGTCGACGGTGCTCGTGCCCCAGGCCAAGGGCGAGCCCAAACCCTTCCGCAGCGACGAACACGCCCGCGACGGGGCCGAACTGGCTTCGCTGGCCAAGCTCGCGCCGGTCTTCGATGCCCAGGCGGGCACCGTCACCGCGGGCAATTCCTCCGGGATCACCGACGGCGCCGCGGCGCTCCTGCTGATGCGCGCCGAGACCGCCCGCGAGCTCGGCCACGAGCCCCTGGCCGTGGTCGGCCCCTGCGCGGAGGCGGGCGTCGATCCCCGGCGCATGGGCATCGGCCCGGTGCCAGCCTGGGCCAAGCTCGAGCGCCAAACCGGCCGCTCGCTGGACGGCTACGACCTGATCGAACTCAACGAAGCCTTCGCCGCCCAGGTGCTGGCCTGCCAGCGCCTGGCGCCCCTGCCCCTCGAGCGCCTGAACGTCAACGGCGGCGCGATCTCCCTGGGCCATCCGATCGGCGCCACCGGCGCACGCATCGCCGTGACCCTGCTGCACGAGCTCGCGCGCCGCGATGGCCGCCAGGGTCTGGCGACCCTGTGCGTTTCGGGCGGCATGGGCTTGGCGCTGGCCTTCAGCCGGCCCAAGGATTGATCGGCTGACCCCCGATCCGGCCCACCCGGCCCACCCCGCACGCCGGACCTTCGGCGCACCCGCGGGGGCCAACGGGCCGGGGCCGCGGCCTCCCCGCCGCCCGCTGGGTCGACACGCACGGCCCAACCAGAGATCCACCCGGGCCAGGCCCGGGCCGCAGCCGCGGCCCGCGGGCCGGCGCCCGGCCGCGCGGCTCCCCGCCGCCGCCCCAGCTTCCACCCTCCCGGCCGGGCCCCCAGGGCCCGCCTCCTCCGACCCCGAATCCACTCAATCCCATGGTCATCAAGAAGGTTGGCGTCATCGGCTGCGGCCTGATGGGGCACGGCATCGTCCAGGTCGCGGCTCAAGCGGGCTACAGCGTCGTGGCGGTCGAATCGGACCCCGCGGCCCTCCAAAAGGGCCTGGCGCGGATCGAGAAGAGCCTGGCCAAGCTGGCCGAGAAGGCGGTCGAAAAGGGCAAGCCCGCGGCCGCTGCGGAGGCCGAAGCCAAGGCCACCTTCGCCCGCATCCAGGGCAGCACCGACAAGCAGGCGCTCAAGGACGCCGACCTGGTGATCGAGGCGATCGTCGAGAACCTGGAGGTCAAGAACAAGCTCTTCGCCGAGCTGGATCGGATCGTGCAGAAGAGCGCGATCTTCGCCTCCAACACCTCGTCGTTCCCGATCGGCGCCATGGGCCGTGCCTCGGGCCGCCCCGACCGCATGGTGGGCTTGCACTTCTTCAATCCGGTGCAGCTGATGAAGCTGGTCGAGGTGGTGCGCGCCGCCGAGACCAGCAACGAGGCCTTCGCCGCTGCACGCGCCTTCGGCGAATCCGTGGGCAAGATCCCGGTGGCCTGCAAGGACACCCCGGGCTTCGTGGTCAACCGCCTGCTGGTGCCCTACATGAGCCAGGCGCTGCTGATGCTCGAGCGCGGCGAGGCCACCAAGGAGGACATCGACGCGGCCATGCAGTACGGCTGCGGCTATCCGATGGGCCCGCTGACCCTGACCGACTACGTGGGCCTCGACACAACCCTGGCCATCCTCGAAGGCTGGGTCAAGAGCTATCCCAATGAGCCCGCCTTCGTGATCCCGGCGATCCTGCGCCAGAAGGTCAAGGAGGGCAAGCTCGGCCGCAAGAGCGGCGAGGGCTTCTACAAGTGGGACGGCGACAAGAAGTCCTGAGCGCCCGATCCGACCCGGGGGCCCGCCCGGCCCGCGCCATCCAGACTCCGGCGCCGCCGCCCACCGGCGCCAGTTTTTCCCCGTAATGCGGCTGGCTCGCGCGCGGCGCCGCCCGCGCCGAGCGACGAACCCCGGGGGGCCAAAGGCCCTCGCTCCCGACCCCGACCCCACCATGCTGAGCACCCTCCTCGCCCTGGCCCTCTCGACCGGCCAACCCACCGCCGCCGCCGCCGCGCCCCTGTCCTCGTGCCAGGAGGGCCCCAAGATCACCGTGGCGGCGCCTTCGACGCTGGTCGTCGGACAGCCCTACCGGGTCGACGTGACCATCGAAGCCGGCGCCGGTCCGACCCCGGTGGCGGCCTGGCTGCTGAACGCCTCGGCCTTCCTGGTCGATGGCGAGCCCCTGGCGCCGCGCCGCGACGACCACTTCATCGAGCTGACCCCCGGCACCAAGCTGTCGATCAGCTTGGATCTCGGTCCCCTGATCCAAGCGGAGCAGAACTTCGAGCTGGTCTACGCCAAGAACATCTATCGCGAGGGCCCGATCCAGGTGCAGCGCCTGGCGCCGGCCCGCGGCGAGAACGGCGCCGAAATCGACTTCCTCGGCATGCCCTCGGATCAGCTCGCGGACTTCATGGTGTTCGTGGAGACCAACCGCGGCCCGATGCTGTTCAAGTTCTGGCCCGAGGTGGCGCCGGAGCACGTGCGCAACATGCTCGACCTGGCCCAGGACGGCTTCTACGACGGCACCCTGTTCCACCGCGTCGGCCCCGGCTTCATGATCCAGGGTGGCGACCCGCTGACCAAGGACCCGGGCGCCCGCGCCCGCTGGGGCCAGGGCGGCGGCCCGCGCCAGCTCAAGGCCGAATTCAGCGAGCGGCCCCACGTGCGCGGGGTGCTGTCCGCGGCGCGCTCGGCCGATCCCAACTCGGCCTCCTCGCAGTTCTTCGTGATGCACGCCCGCAATCCGGGCCTCGATCGGCAGTACTCCTGCTTCGGAGAGCTGCTGCCCGGCCACGCCGAGAGCCAGGCCACCCTGGACAAGATCGCCAACGCGGCCGGCACCCCGGGCCGCGACGGCACCATCGCGCCCAAGGATCCCCAGCGCATCGAACGGGCCCTCGTGATCCGCGCCAGCAAGCGCTGACAGCCCCGCGACGGCACCGGTTCGGGCTTCGCCCGAGCCGGACGCCGCGCGGATCGGCGCGGCGGGCGGGCTTCGATCGGCGCGCGGGGACAGCCCGCGCCATGGCGCTCCGTCGACCGCCCGGCCCCCAACCCATCCTCGAACCCAGCGCGCCCCGCGGCGTCCACCCGCCACGGCCCGTAAGGCCGCTCTCCCCGGTCCGCCTCCCCTTCGACCCCGCCCCGCCACCATGCCCCCCGCAGCGAACAACCCCTACGCCGGCGTGACCGCCACCCTCGAGACCTCCGAGGGCTCGATGACCTTCGAGTTCTTCGTCGACAAGGCCCCGGGCCACGTCAAGAACTTCGTCGACCTGTGCGAGAAGGGCTTCTACGACGGCACGGTGTTCCACCGCGTGATCAAGGGCTTCATGATCCAGGGCGGCTGCCCCGAAGGCTCCGGCCGCGGCGGTCCCGGCTACCAGATCAAGGCCGAATTCAACGACACCAAGCACGTGCGCGGGATCCTCTCCATGGCCCGCGCCCAGGACCCCAACAGCGCCGGCAGCCAGTTCTTCGTCTGCCACGGCGACGCCAACTTCCTGGACCGCAACTACACCGCC
>JBILNK010000043.1:0-26517 GCA_044375105.1 Planctomycetota bacterium | reverse complement strand
GTAGGGCGTCTTGGCCACCAGGCTCTGGGTGGCGGCGTCGAGCACCGGCTCGCCGTAATAGACCACCTCGCGGCCGTCGGTCAGGCGCACGCGGCGCGGCAGGTGGCGCTCGGTCCAAGCCTCGACGAATTCGAGCGGTTTGCTCTCCGGCGAATCCAGGTAAAACTGCGCTTCGCGCCCGGGCCAGGCGAGCAGCGCGCCGATGGCGGCACACACCAGCAGCGGGAAGAGCTGGCGACCATAGGCGGCGCCCAGGGAGAACAGCAGGCCGCCCAGGGCGATCGCCGCCGCGCTCCACAGCACCACGTCGGTGGCCGAGAGGTGGAAGGCGTCGAACAGCACGACCGCCAGGGCGCAGCCAGCCCCGGAGCCCAGCAGGTTGGCGCTGTAGACCTTGGAGGCCTGGCCGCGGTAGAGCGTCAGGACCGCGCTGACCGCGGCGCCCAGGAAGAAGAAGGGCACCAGCAGGATCCCGATCAGGAAGGCCAGGGCGCCTTCGTTGCGATCGCGGATCAGGTGCATCGCGTCGACCTCCGTGTGCACCACCAGCCACAGGGAGATCACCGCCCACAGCGCCGCCCAGGTCGAGAGGCTGGAGAACAGCCCGGCGCCCCGCGCCAGCAACTCGGGCCGCCGGGCGAGCCAGACCCCGGCGGTGGCGAAGCCCAGCATGGCGATCGAGATCACCAGGAACCCGAAGTGGTACCAGAGCACCACCGAGAAGACCTTGGTCAGCGCGACCTGCAGCATGAGCAGGCCCAGGGAGACCAGGAACAGGGCCAGGATCTGGGTGCTCTTGACCTGGCTCCCGGGGGCGGGGCTTGCCTCAGACATCGGGGGGGGCGTGCTCGGCGCTATCGGGAGGCGCGGGGATCCAAGGGGAGGAGCGCCGCGCAGCCGTGCCGGCGCGGGGCGCTCCCCCCGTATCCTATCCCGCTCCCGGTCCCGTGCCCGCACCGTGAAATGCCCCCGTCCCCGCACGCCCCCGCAGCCCCGCAACGAGCCCTCAGGCCGCCGCGCGCGGCCCTGGGAGCGCTGACGGCCCTGGCGGCGCTGGCCTGCCAGTCGACCCGCGAGCCGCTGGTCTACCAGCCGGTGTGGACGCCCTCCGGCATCGTGATCATCGATCTGTTGGTGCCGACCGATCCCGAGCTCGCGGACGCGGCCCTGGGCGATCGCCTCTCGATCCACTTCGAAGCCCGCCTGGCCGATGGAACCCTGCTCGATTCGAGCCACGACCGCGGGCTGCCGGTGGAGTTCATCCTGGGGGCTGGCGAGGTGCCGCCGGGCCTCGAAGAAGGTCTGATCGGCATGCGCGAACTCGGTCGCCGGCGCCTGATCGTGCCCAGCTCCCTGGCCTTCGGGGATGCGGGCGTCGCCGGGCAGGTGCCGGGCGGCGCCGAGTTGCGCTTCGAGATCGAACTCATCGACATCCAACCGCAGAGCAGCGATGCCCCCGCGCAGCCCTGACCGCGAGGGGCCTGCGGAGCCCCCGGCCGAGCTCGACCTGCACGGGCTGACGGTGGCGGAAGCCCAAAAGCGCCTCGAGCTGTTCCTGCACGCCGCCCGCGTCCGCGCCTTGCCCGCCGTGCGCGTGATCACCGGCCGCGGCATCGGCAACCCTTCCGGCCAGCCCCTGCTGCGCGAGCGGATCGAAGCCTGGTGCCGGTCGCCGGCGGGCCGCGAGCGCGGCGTGCGCCACGTGGAGCGGGCCGCCAAGGGCGGCGCGCTCGACCTGCGCCTCGAGGGCCCGCGAAATCCCAAACGCCCCTGACGGACACGCCGGGACCCGCCCGGGCCGCCCGGCAGGAACGCACCAGATCGCGCGAATCCCGGGGCACGCTCGACTTCGATCGAGCGGCAGCGCACCCGATCGCCCGCGGATCCCGCCCTTCGGGCGCCCGCGTTGCAGGCCGAGACGGCGCCGGCGCACTCCGGCGCACCCCTCCCTTGGCCGCCACCCCGCGAGCCGACTCCGACGATGCCCATGACACGACCCGCCAAAGCCGCCCTGCTGCAGGCCCTCGACCAGCGCCGCCCGCTGCTGCTCGACGGCGCCATGGGCAGCCAGCTGCTGAGCTCCGGCTTCGACCTGCGCCGCGACTTCCGCGGGCTGGCCGGCAGCGTCGATGTGCTCAACCTGACCCGGCCGGAGCAGGTGCAGGCCGTGCACGAGTCCTACCTGGACGCCGGCGCCCGGGTTCTGCGCACCAACACGTTCCTGTCCGCGCCCCCCTCCCTGGCCGAGCGCGGCCTGGCCCGCGACGCGCGCGCCCTGTGGCGCGCCGCGGTGCGAGCCGGCCGGGAAGCCCTGGAAGCCTGGTGCGGGCCCGAGGATCCGGGGTTCCTGCTGGGCGACCTCGGACCGCCGGCTTGGAAAGGCGCCGATGGCCAGGCGGCGCCGGCGCTCGAACGGGCCGTGGCCGAGCAGGCCGCCGCCCTGGCGGAAGGCGGAGTCGACGCCCTGCTGCTCGAAACCGTCACGGACCTGGCCTGGCTCGAAGCGGCCCTGCGCGGGCTCCATGCGGGCGCCCCGGGGCTGCCCGCGCTGATCTCCGCCGCGGTCGACGGGCAGGGGCGCCTGCTGCGCGGGGGCGACCTCGAGGGACTCGGCCGCCTGGCCGTCGAGGCCGGTGCGGCGCTCGTCGCGCTCAACTGCACGCCCGCTCCGGCATCCGCTACGGCGCTGCTGCCCCGGCTGGCGGCGGCCTTCCCGGGTCGCCTGGGCCTGTGGCCCGCGGCGGGGGAGCCCGGCCGGTCCCCCCTCGAACCCGTCGACTTCGCGGCGGCCCTGGCGCCCGCGCTGGCCGAGCCGCGCTTGGCCCTGGTCGGAGCCTGCTGTGGGAGCCGGCCGGCCCACGTGCTGGCCCTCGCCCGCCGCCTCGGCCGCGCCCCCGAAGAAACCGACGAGGACCCGCCGGAGTTCAGGGAAGACCCAGCGGAACCCGACGACCAGGCGCCGGCCTAGGGCCGCGCAGGCCCCCTGGCCCCCCGCGGGCAAGGAGGGGCCCCCTAGCGGCCTGGCGGCCCCGGAGCGCCCAGCCCTCCCGCGTGCCCCCGACCTGGACGGTCCCGGCGTTGGGTGGGCGAGCGGACAGGCAGGGGCTCCCGGCCGCCGAGGTCAGGGAGAATCCTGGGGCTAGCCGTGTGGCCCGCTCGCCCGACACGCTGGAGGCTCCGGACCTTGGCGGAAGTGTGGCCGAGGCAGCTTTTGGCGCAAATCGGGGACCCCCAGGCCTCGCCGGCCGTCCAATGGGGCGGAACCTGCCGATGACCCAATCCTCCTCACCCACCCTGGCCGCCCCGCGACTGCTGCTGGTCGAAGACGACCTGCGCATCCGGCGCGAACTGGTCGACGCCCTCGAAGCGGCCGGCTACGCCGTGGAGGTCACGGCGAGCTTCGCCGCGGCCCGGGCCGCTCTGGACACCCGCCGCGATCTGGTGCTCCTGGACCTGGGGCTCCCCGACGGCGACGGCCTGGATCTGTGCCGCGAGCTGCGCCGCACCGGCAGCGGCGTGCCGATCCTGATCCTCAGCGCCCGCGACCAGCCCGAGCAGCGCGTGCGCGGCCTGGATGTCGGCGCCGACGACTACATCGTCAAACCCTTCAATCTGCCGGAACTCCTGGCGCGCGTCCGCTCGGCCCTGCGGCGCAGCGGCGGCGCGGCCAGCCCGGCGCGCCTGGGCGTCGGCGAGCTCTGGCTCGATCGAGAGAGCCGGCGCGTCGGCCGGGGCGAGCTGCGCGTGCAGCTCAAGCCGCGGGAGTTCGACCTGCTCGAGTTCCTGCTGCAGCACCCCGGCAGGGCCTGGACCCGGGACCAGCTCCTGGCGCGGGTCTGGGGGCCCGGCTACGACGGCGACGCCCGCACCGTCGATAGCCACGTGCGCCGCCTGCGCGCCCAGATCGAAGCGGATCCCGCGGACCCGGTCTACATCGAAACCGTCTGGGGCGTCGGTTACCGCATGCGCGAAACGGCGCCTGGCGAGGAGCTTGGGCTCAAGCCCGGCCCGACACGGCTGAGCAGCGCGCCGACCCAAAGCTTCTGAGGCCGGCGCGGCGGCAGCGGCGGAAAAGGGCTCGGCGGTCCCCGCATCGAGCGAGCGCGCCCAGCCTAGATCCCCTGCCGTGACGAAGTGCGGCAAGCGGCCCGCGCTGACCCCGTGGTAGGCCTGTCCCGGCCCCAGCCGCTACCGCGGCAAAGCGCCGCAGGATGCGCCGAAACGCCGCAGAATCGCCCTCCTTTCGCCCGCGATCCTAGCGATTCGGCCGCCCGGGGTCGGCCCCGCTGCAAAGCGAGCGTCCGGGATGGCAGCAAGAGTGCGGGATCCCCATCGGTGTCGAATCCAGCCTGCTGGGCATGGCGCCGGAAGCTGTGGAAGTGGTAACCGGAACCCACGGCACGCCTAGAGGCATCGGCTGCAGATGGGCCCTCGGCGGTCGCTCGACCGCCGTCGACCAGGCCTTTTCCCTTGGGCAGCAGCCGGACCCATCTCCCGCGGGCAAGTCGTCTTGCGGTCGAGCCTCCGCCAACGCTGATCCCGACCGAAACGCCTCCGACGGCCGCTCCCCCCATGACCGACGACGCGAGGGCTCTCGACACCGGCGTCGAGGAAGAGCAAATCCGCTCCGCCGCAGCGGGGACCGCGGCGCCTCATCCTCAGGACCGCCGGAAGGGCGGCGCCCATCCGCCCATACGAGTCGAGCCCCTCCGCGAGGGGCCGGATCTTCCGCCCGGTCGGAAGCTGGGAGAAGTCACCAAGAGGATCGCTGGGGAAGCCCCTCCTCGCACCTTCCGCCTGCGCTGGTGGAAACGCCTTGACACAAGGCTTTCTTTCCTGTTCGGGCTCTTGCTGCTTGCCTGCCTGCTGGCCAGTCCCTGGCTCCAGGTCGCCATCGCTGCCCACCTGGAATCCCGCGTGGATGAAAGCAACCACATCCTGGTCGCCGAGCGGATCGCCAAGCCGCTGCTGAGCAGCGCGCGCCCGGATGCCGACGGCAACATCCACTTCGACTCCAAGGCGGTGCAGGAGCTGGCCCGGGTCTACGCCGCCAAGGGCTGCGGCTTCCTGGCCATCTCCCAGGATCAGCGCGTGATCGCCGGCAGTCCGATCCTCGAAAAGGAGATCGGGCCGACCTGGAACTTCTCCTTCGACAAGATCCAGCGCATCTACCCGCGCAGCAACCCCCACCTGCTCTGGCCGACGGTCCTGATTTCGGTTGCAGCTCCGCGAGTGGGGCATTTCTTCCTGGCCGAGGTGCTGATCGATCCGGAGGTCCACGCGCGCACCCATGGCGTGCCGGTGGAAGAGCTGCTGCATCGACCAAACCTGTGCCAATTCGCCCTGCGCGATCCGAACCAGCTCGCCACCGAAAGGCACGAGGTCGAACGCCTGCTCGCGCACCAGCGCTGGCTCGAACGCTCGGTGTTCGTGGCCGTCTCGGTGGTCGGCGCCCTGCTGCTCGGGGTGCTGACCTCGCGCTTCGTCACCGGGCGCATCCAGCAGCTGGCGAAGGAGGCAGAGCGCATGCAGGGGCGGGCGACGCAACTCGAAACGCCCTTCACCGAACGTGGCCACGACGAGATCAGCGGGCTGGCGCGGGCCATGAACCAGATGCGCGAGCACAACCTCGAGCTGTTGACAGCGATGGAATCCCGCGACCGCCAGCGCCGCGAATGGATCGCGCAGGTCAGCCACGACCTACGCACGCCGCTGACCGCCCTGCGCGCCAGTTTGGAGCGCGCCGAGCGCCAGCTGCAGCGCCGGGAAGGCGGTGCCCACGAGCTGCGCGCCTCGATCGAAGCCGCAAGATTGGACGGCTCCCGCGTGGTGACCCTGGCGGAGGACCTGCTGGAGATCGCGCGCCTGGACGCCGACCCGCGCCTGGTGCGCGAGCCGGTGCCTCCGGGCGAGCTGGCGCGCTCGGCGGTCACCAGCCTGCGGCCGATGGCCAAGGAGGGCAATCTCGAGATCGAGCTCGCCATCGAAGCCTGCCTGCCGATCCTCGAAGCCGACGGGCGGCGCTTGATGCGCGCCCTGGAGAACCTGCTGTCCAATGCGATGCAGCACGCCCAAAGCCGCGTGCAGCTGCAGGTGCGCCGCACTGGCGCCCTGCTGCGCTTCGAAGTCAGCGACGACGGGCCGGGCTTCCCCCTCGAAAACGGCCGCGTCGACCTGAGCTCCCTGGCCAGCCGCCTCTCCCGAGACGACTCGACCGGCCTCGGCCTGCAGGTCGCCCTGCGCGTCGCCGAAGCCCACGGCGGCCTCCTGGAAGCCGACAACCTCCCCAGCGGCGGCGCCTTCATCGCCCTCGGCCTGCCCCTGCCCCCCGAGCTCTGACCGGCGGCCCGCCCAAGACATTTCGCGAATTCGAAATGGCTGGAGGAGCGCCAGGGCGATGCCCATCAGCGCGTCGATTTCCCGGAGCGTTCCTGCGGCGCGAGAACCGTAGGCGGAGGCGTCTCGAGCCTGCGAACCCGGGAATCGGAGCTGGATAGCCAAACGGCGATACGAAGCGCCCGTTCGTAGTTTCCGTGTCGATCCAGCACGCGGGCCGGAGAGTCCTACGCCTTGGGTCCGAAAGCAGTACCGATTGCCCATGCGGGGCACGCGCTTGCCTGGCCCCGCTGGCTCCCAGGCAGCCCCCCGTCGGCCCCGGGGCTTCGCTCGCCAGGATGATCTTCGCGCGTCTCCGCCCGAAGCCCGGGGACTCGGGCCGAGCCGGGAACAGTCGACTTGGCGGCGGATTTTTAGATTATGAGACACCGACGGCTACCAATGCAAAGAGCTAAGGACTAAGCACTTAGCTCCTCCTCCTGGTTGCGGGCCGGTCCCTGACTGCGGACTGGGGGGCCTTAGGCTGCCCGCTTCGAGCCAAGCCAGGGAACGACAGCGATGAAGATGGGCCATGCAACAATTCCCTTGACTGCTTCGTCAGCTTCAGGCTCGACTCACATTGTGAGCCTGGATTTGCCCCGTCTCACGAAACCCGCTTGCCCCGAAAATCCACTCGCCATGAAGCTTGCCCTTCAGCCTCGCTGCTACCTCGTGGTCACCTTGAGCAGCCTGATCCTTGGCGCCGCAAGCCCGGCGGTTCCCGCAACCTTGGCCGGGTGCGACGGATGCGAAGGATCCATCACGAATGAGAAGTGGGAGCCCAAGCCTGGCTACCCAACTCTTTCTGGATTCTTGATGCCAACGAATGGTGCCTGTGTGGGTGAAAACTGCCGCCCGAGCCAGTACTGCTCGCTTACGGACGAGCTCTGGCCCCTGACGGTGACAGGCGTGAACGGCCAAGTTCCCATTTATCAGTGCGAGACCCTCTACATCCCCGGTCCCCCCATCAGCAAGGGCCCGCGAATTTGCTCGCAGGTGGGCACTCAGGTCGCTGAGGGCCCCCTCGTGTGGGTACGCCCGCGAATTGCGTGTGACACGTCTCTGCACTTCGAGATCCTTTTGGGGGGGCTGAGCGGTTCCAAGTTCTCTATGGACGTCAGCTGCTCAGGGTGCGCCCAATGATCTGCTCAAGATTCCAAGGACTGCGTGACTTCTTCGTCCGAACTGATTCGCGGACTGACAGGCCCCATGGCCCGGTCCACACGCGCGTCGGCGCGTCAACCTTCGGATTCCTGGCGCTGGTAGGCCTGGTGGGGGTACTCCTCGCAGTCTTCACGGGCCTTGGTAGTGGTGAGGACCCGATTGGAGCATCCGGAACGGCTGCCGATCTCGAGCGCGACCGGGGCAAGTTCTCGGATCTCTCGCTTGGCAAGCCGAGCTCCTCGACAGGAACCAAGCAGACAGCGGAATCCGATCTCCCGGTGGGCCTTGGGCGGTCCCCCTCTACAACCAATGCCGAATCGCTGACGGAAAAGGCTGCGGGCCAAGGCTGGGAGCTCGTCGCCGACGAAGCCATCCAGGCGATGCTCTCGCCCTTGCGACGGTCGATAGAGCACACCGACGAGACCCTGGCCGGTTTCGCGTTGAGCGGAGGCGAGCACGGGAACCTCGAGCGGGCGGTGAGGCTCCTGCTAGAGCGCCAAGCAGAACCAGCGGTCAGCCTGGAGTTGGCGCTCGAGCGGGCACGAGTCCATAGTTCTCAGTTGGCTAGACTCCAACGGGATTTCCTATGGGCTCAATTGTATGCCGCCGAATCCAAGCTCGCCAGCGGCGACTTCGAGCGCCGGCGCGTGGGGGAGCCGGCGACCAGCAGCAGCGCGCCTTCGAATGGCGGACCCTCGGCCCCCACTGGGAAGCTGCTCGGCCTAATGTTTTATGGGGGCAGCGAGTGGTTCGCGTCCTGCCGCCTGACATCCGGCGACGTCCCGGGCTGCGAGCAACACCAAGAAGCCATCAAGGCCGCTCGGCACGACCTGCAGCAGGCCATCCTGCAGTGAACCCGAGCAGGCCAGGCTCCACGGGCCCGCTCCAGCCCGGGTTTCGCAGCGGGGCCCCGCCGCTGGCTCGCTCGAGCTGAGGCCCCGCCTGCTCGCTCCCCGGGACGCCTGGAAGCCTCCGCAAGCTCCGGCCGGCGCCCAAGCGAGCGGCGCAGCGGTTCACGGTCGCCAGGCCGACAGGCGCGGCGGGCCGAAGCACGGTCGGGAACGACCGCCAGCCGAGACACCCCATCGGCCCCCCGGCTCCCCGAACCAGGCGGCAACTGCCCTGACACCGGGCGAGGTCCGGGGTCGGTGTCGAGCGATCGCGCGGTGCAGGCCGGGCAAGGGCGTTGTGGTCGGCAGGCCCGTACCGGAAAGGAATTCCCGGGGGGTGGTTCGGCGACCGGTGGCGGGCGGGGCTTGGCTAAGTTGGGGTCGATGCAGGCCACCGCCTTGGAGCAAGCTCCCGAGGGAGCACCGCGGCGCCCGAAGCTGGCGTTGGTGATGACCGGGGGCGGGGCGCGGGCGGCCTATCAGGCGGGCTTGCTGGCGGGTTTGTGCCGGCGCATGCCGGATCTGGCCTTTCCGATCCTGACCGGGGTGTCGGCGGGGGCGATCAACGCGGCCTTCTTGGCCCAGGCCGAAGGCGACTGGCGCGAGCGCACGCGGCGGCTGTGCGAGCTGTGGCTCTCGATCGGGGTCGGGGACGTGATCGAGACCGGGGGCTTGTCCTTGTCGCGGCTGGTGGCCGGCTGGGGCGCGCGGCTGTTGACCGCCGGGCGCGTGCGCTCGCGCTCGCGCCAGGGCTTGGTCGACACGACGCCCCTGATCGGAACCCTGGCGCGAGCCCTCCGCGCCGACGAGCGCGGTCACCTGACGGGGATCGCGCGCAACCTGGCCAGCGGGCAGCTCGAAGCGGTGGCCGTCACCGGCACCAACTACGACACGGGCTGCTCGGTCACCTGGGTGCAGGGCACGCTGATCGAGAACTGGGAGCGGCGCCAGCGTCTTTCGGTGCCCGGTCCGCTGATGCTGTCGCAGGTGCTGGCCTCGGCGGCGCTGCCGCTGCTGTTCCCGCCGGTGCGGCTGATGGGCTCGTGGTTCGGGGATGGCGGCATCGCCCTGACCGCGCCGCTCTCGCCAGCCGTGCACCTCGGCGCGGAGCGCATCCTGGCGGTTTCGACGCGCTTCGTGCAGAGCCGCGGCTGCCTCGATCCGACGCCCGGCGACGATCCGCCCCCGGCCCAGGTGGCCGGCGCCCTGCTGAACGCGGTGTTCCTCGACAGCCTGGACCAGGACGCGCTCAACCTGGCGCGCATCAACGACCTCCTGGCGCGCCTCGGCCCGGCGCGTCCGGCCAACCTGCGCCCGGTCAACGTGGCCGTGGTGCGGCCCTCGCGGGACCTGGGGCGCCTGGCGAACGACTACGAAGCGCGCTTGCCCCCCGGGCTGCGCTTCTTGACCCGCGGCTGGGGCACGCGCGAGACGCGCAGCAACGACCTGTTGAGCCTGCTGATGTTCCAGCCGGACTACCTGAGCCGCCTGGTGGAGCTGGGCGAGCGCGACGCCGAGACCCTGGGCCGCGAGCTCGAGCACTACCTGCGCGCGCCGCTCTTGGTGCCGAGCGGCGGCGCCTGACGCGCCGGCGGCCGCGACCGGCGGGGATCGACGCGCACCGGAACGGATCGGCCGCAGCCGTCAGCCCGCGGGGCTGCCCCAGCGTTCGGTCGCGGGGACTGGGACGGAGCCCGAGGTCCTGCGCTCGCTGACCGCCGCCGAGCGGGGCTGGTTCAAGCCGGTCGGGGGGCCGGGATCCCCGACCAGCGGCAGCCAGCGCAGCTCCCTGCGGCGCCGGGCGCGATCACTTCTTGGGCTTCTTCCAGAAGTCGAGGTACATGGCCTCGAAGCCGGCGATGTCGACGCCGTAGACGCGCTGCAGGGCGCCTTCGATGGCCGCCAGGTCCCCGCGCGGCAGCGCGCCCAGGGCATGCACCCACTGCTGGGCCTTGGCCTTGGTGCGCGGATCCTTCATCACGAACCAATAGATCGTTCCCGCCTGCGTGTAGGCCTCGCCGGCGCTCGGACCGCCGCCCGGCTTGCCATCCTTGCCGCCCTGGTTCGAATAGAGCAGGCTCTCGGTGGCCATGAACTGCTTGAAGGGCTGGTATTCGCCCTTTTTCGCGGCCGTGCGGCCGAAGTTCATCACGCCTTGCTCTTCCTCCGGGGCATAGCCGGTCTCCATGAACACGGCGGCGCCCTCCTGGAACCAGGATCCGCCGCCCGGCAGCAGCAGGCGGTTGGTGAAGATCTGGTGGGTCAGCTCGTGGATGTGGGTCGGGTCCTTGGGCGATTCGTAATGCGTGGCGTAGTAGTCGCGCCAGGCATGGCCGCCGGATTGGGCCGCCGCTTCGCGCGAGACCTGGCCGCCCGTGATGTGCATGTAGAATTCGATGTAATCGGCGCGGTTGCGGAACAGATACACCGGCATCAGGCGGCGGCCTTCGATCTCCGGGAAGGGGAAGGTCGCTTGGATGCGCTCATAGTGCTCCTCGATCTCGCGCCCGAAGGCCTTGGCGCCCGAGGAGTTGCCCAGCACGATGTAGTGCTTGGTGCGCACGACCTGCTGGCGCGCCTCGCGCACGCTCTCGGGGAAATCCTCCTGGATACGCTTCTCTATTTCCTCTTCGGTCCATTCCGGGTCCCGCAGAGGGCCTTGGTAGGACAGACCCTGCTTCAAGAAGGCGGCCACGGCGGCGGCCAGGTCGCCGCTGGGCACCGGCTCCACGGACAGCTCGCAGACGTAGGCGCCGCGCTCGGTCAGGCCGGCCAGCAGGTGCAGCTCGCCGACCGTGTCGGTGCCGACCTGCTTGCCGGCGCGCACGCTGGCCAGGTAGGGCGCGCTGCCGAAGGCCCCCGGCAGGTAGGCGAAGTCGCCGAAGCGGTAGGGATTGTCCTTGTCCTGGCTGTAGGCGAAGACGGTGTCGCGCAGGGCGCCGTCCGGCTCGCCGGCGGGGTTCGGCGGCAAATAGAAGGCCAGGTGCAGGCGGGAGGTGCCCGCGGTCCCGGTCAGGAACAGGCGCTCGTCCTCGAAGCGCGGGCCGCGGTCGGTCCACTCGACGCCCGCCGGGGGCCGCACGCTCACCGGAAAACTGGCGATCTCGCGCGGCGGGAGCAGCAGGGCGCCCGGGTCCTTCGATCCGGCCTGGACCGCCGGTCCGGCAGCGGGCGCGGAGGTCGGTCCGGCGAGCCGGGGCGGTTCGGCGGCGGCGCCGGCCGCGACCAGGAGCGCCAGCGGCAACAGCAACCTTCGGAGCAGGACGGGTCCGATCAGCACAGCAGAGGGGGCTACGGGGGACGGAAGTCCTAATCTAGTCCCGTGGCCCCCGGGATCTACGAGCTCGAAACCCCGCGTTTGTGGCTGCGTTGCTTCGAACCGGGCGACGCGGACAGCCTGCAGGCCGTCCTGGCGGGCAGCCGCCGGCACCTGGCGCGCTTCCTGCCCTGGGCCGAGGCCGAGCCCCAAAGCCGCGCCGAGAAGCTGGGCTGGATCCTGGCGCGGCGCGCCGAGTTCGACTCCGGAGGCGACCGGGTGTTCGGGATCTTCGAGGGACCGCGGGGCCTGGCCCGCGCCGCCGGCCCCTCCGCCCTGACCCCGGAGCCTCCCGGACCCCGGCGACCGCCCGCCGCCCCGCAAGCGGGCCGGCTGCTGGGCGGCGTCGGGTTGCATCGGCGCCAGAACGGCCCGGCAGCCCTAGAAATCGGCTATTGGCTCGCCGAGCCGCACCTCGGCCGCGGATTCGCCCGGGAGGCGACGGCCGCCCTGGTACGCCTCGGTTTCGAGCGCCTGGGCCTCGCCAAGCTCGAGATCCGAGTCGTGCCCGAGAACCACAGGAGCCGGCGCATCCCCGAGGCGCTGGGCTTCCAGCTCGACGGCGTGCTGCGCGCCCAGCTGCCCGGCCCGGACGAAGCCGCCGCCTGGGACGCCTGCGTCTACAGCCTGCTGGCGAGCGAGTTCCAACCCGCCAGCCCCCTGTTCCCCCCGATCGCCTGCTTCGATGCCGCCGGGGCGGCGCTCGGCCCGCAGACCGGGTGAGGGGCTCGGCTGGGCGGCGCCCGGTGCCGCCCGCACCCCCAGGCCAGCGATCGACGCGCGCGGCCTGCCGCGCTGGGCCTGCAGCCAAGGGCTCTGGCCCGTCCACCGAGCCCGTTCCGCCCGAGCCGCCGCGGGCCAGACGCCGCCCGCGGGACCCTCGGGGGGCGCGGCCCCAGGAGCAGCGCTGGCGCCTCCCTGAGCCGGACCGCCGCGGGGCGCGCCACGGCTCAGGGCGGCGGCGCGGAGAACCTGAGCAGCTCGACCAGTCCGCCGCGTTCGATCGACTCGAGCCGCGCTCCATTTGCCAGCAGCTGTTCGAAGGCCGGCCCCGCCGGACCGCCCTTGGTGGAGCGCAGCACGAACACGGCGCGGCCCTCGGACCAGGCCTGTTCGAGGCGCTGGTGGGCGGAAGCGTCCGGACCCGAGTAACCGCTCAGCACCTCGACCTGGGGCACGTCCCCTCGCCGGCCGCGGATGCTCAGAGTCACCGCGCGGGCCGCCAAGGGATCGGCGTTGCCGAGATCGAGCAGCCAGATCTCGCGTTCGCTGCCGAATACCTCGCGGGCCAGCTGCAAAGGAAAGTTCACCAGCAGCAGGGACTCCGGGGGGCACAGCGGCGCCAACCGGTCGAGGTCGCGGCATAACGACGGTTCCTGGCGCGCCACATCGAGCCGCGCGCGCAGGGCCAAGGCGGGCCCGCTCAGGCAGCCCACGAACAACACGACCCAGCTGCCCGCAGCGAGGATCCGGGACGCGCGGAGGCGCTGCAACCACGCCAGCAGCCCTTCCGCGCCGAGGCCCGCGAGCACGGCCAGCAACGGCAGCAGCGGTTCGAAGAAACGCAGGTCCTGCCAGGCGTAGAGCAGGTGGAAGCCGAGCAAGGCCAGGGCCGCGAGGACGGCGGAGCCGAGGGCCGCTTGGCCTGGCGTCCCGCGCGAAGCCAAGCGCAGGATCCCGAGCAACGCCAAGAGGGCCGCGGGCAAGCTCCACAGGCGTTGGCCGGAGGGCCCCGCCTCCAGGCCGAGCAGCCCCAAGGCGTATTCCGGCAGGTGACCCTGCTCCCAGAACCCGGGATAGGGCTTGCCCAGCCAGCGCAGCGACATCACCAGCTCCGGATGGTGGTGGTAGAGCTCCGGAACCCACAGGGGATACCCGTTGAGCCAGGGCGAACCGTAGGTGGCGCGCTGCCAGACCAGCAGCCCGAGCAGGCCCAGCAGCGGAAGTCCCGCCGCGAGCGCCAGGGACGGGGAGCGGCCTGAGGCGCGAGTGGCTGGAGACGGGCGCCAGCGCAGCGCGGCCACGGCCACGGGCAGAGCCAGCGCGAGCAGCGGCAGCCGGATGCAGACGGCCCAGGCGACCGCGGTCCCCCCCAAGGCAGCCCACAGCCAGGGCCGCTGGCCTCCGCCGAGCGCCAGGGCGCTCCACAAGCTCACGGCCGCCAGGGCTTGTCCGCAGGCTTCGCTCATCGGGATCCCGCCGGAAAGCACGCTGCTCGGGGCGGTCAGCACGATCGATGCGGCCAACAGGGCGCCGAAGGAGGGCAGCACGCGGCGCGCGGCGAGGGCCGTTGCGAGCACCGCCAGGGCGCCCCAGGCTGCGGAAGCCAGCCAGGCGCCGCGGGCCCCGAACAGGAGGGTCGCAGGCGCCAAAGCCAGGGAAGCCCCGGGCGGTCGCGGGGGCGGCAGGAGTTCGCCCTCGATCGGGAACCAAAGGCCCTTCCCCGCGACCAGATTCGCGGCCACGGCGGAATAGTCGAGTCCGTCGGGCCAGACCTCGCGATCGATGCCGCGGCCTCCGCTGGCCGCCCAGCGCAGTCCGAACGCCAGGACGAGCAGGAGCAAGCCTGCCGGCGGCCCGAGCCGACCCCAGTCGAGCCGACCCCAGTCGAGCCGCAGCCCCTGGCCAGCGCCCCCCGGTGCGCCTGCTGTGCATCCGGGCCCGAAGTCGCGGCCCTCGGGCCCAGCACTGTGGTTCGGCGAGGTTCCCGGCGCTTCGGGGGGCATAGGAGGTCGGTCCAGGTTCCAGCCCCGCGTGGCAGAGACGAAAGCCGGGGGCAGGAAATGTAGCTCGGCCAGGGCCCGTCGGGGCGCTGGGACGCCCCTGTGCCAGCCGCTCCGGGGAGCGAAGCGCCCGGGACCGAATCCGGGCAAACTCAGTCGAACGAGGCGGCGACCGGCAACGTACAGCGGCCGGGGAATCGCTCCCCGACCCGGGCCTCGCGCCGGCCCCCCCCTCGGACCGCTGCCCGCGCGGTCAACCGCCGGATCCGAACCTCGCGACTGGCGCCCCGCCGGACGCTAGCACGCCCCCCATCCGATGCCCCCCACGCCCGCCGAAATCAGCGCCATCCTGCAGGGCTATCTGGAGGCCCTGCGAAGCGGCGACCGGGCGCGCCAGCGCGAGCTGGCCTCGGGGCGGCCCGAATTGACCGAGGACTTTGCAGCCCTCGAGCGCGCCTACGTCCGGCTCGGCCCGGCGCTGTTCTCGGTGGCGGCGAAGCCCGACGAAGCGCCGGGGCAACCGGCCTCCAAGCCGCCGGCCAGCGGCGCGCCTCCGCGGCCCCTTAGGGACGGGCGGGCGAGCAGCTCGCGCCTGCCGAGGCCCGAGGCCTCCAGCGAATTCCTGGGCGTGCTGCCGGAACCCGGCGCGCCGGTCGCGCGCGGCTCCGAGGCCCTGCTCGAGCGTCTCGACCAGCATGCCTCGAGCTTCGAGCGCTACACGGGCGACGTCGAGATCGCGCGCGGCGGCATGGGCTCGATCCGCCAGGTCTGGGACACGGACCTGCGCCGCACCCTGGTGATGAAGGTGATGCTCTCCGACAAGGACCGCGGCCGCGGCCAGGCCAGCCATCCGCCGGATGCGCGCCTGTTGACGCGCTTCCTCGAAGAGGCGCAGATCACCGCCCAGCTGGACCACCCGGGCATCCTGCCGGTGCACGACATCGGGGTCGATCCGGAGGGGCGGCTCTACTTCACGATGCCGCTGGTGATCGGGCAGGAGCTCGGCAAAGCGATCGAATGGGTGCGCCAGGGCCAGCCCGGCTGGACCCGCGCGCGGCTCTTGAACCACGTGCGCACGGCCATGGAAGCCGTGGCCTTCGCCCACTCGCGCGGCGTGATCCACCGCGACCTCAAGCCCGAGAACGTGATGGTCGGGCGCTTCGGCGAGACCTACGTGATGGATTGGGGCCTGGCGCGGGTGCTGAGCGCGCTCGGCAGCGAGGCGGAGCCCGCGCTCGACCGCACCGGGACGCAGCCGGAAGCAGCGCCCGGAGCACGCCCGGGGCCGGTTTCGACGGAGCGCTTCGAGGGCCCCGAGGGCGGCCCGCGTCCGTCGGTCGAGACCCTCGACGGCGACGTGGTCGGAACGCCCGGCTACATGGCCCCCGAGCAGGCCCGCGGCGAGAAGCGGCGGGTCGGGCCGCGCGCCGACGTGTATTCGATGGGCGCGATCCTCTATCAGGTGCTGACCGGCCACCGGCCCTTCGGGGATCCGCTGACCAAGGCCTCGGGCCGGCCGCTGCTGGACCTGATCCTGGCCCACGACCTGGTGCCGATCCGGCGCCTCGAGAAGAACGTGCCCGGCGAGCTGGTGGCGATCGCGGAGAAGGCCATGGCCAAGGATCCCGAGGCGCGCTACGCCTCGATGATCGAGATGGCCGAGGACCTGCGCGCTTTCCTGGACGGGCGCGTGGTATCGGCCTACGAGCGCGGCTTGACCGCGCGGGCCCGCAAGTGGGTGCAGCGCAACCGTCTGGCCAGCGCCGCCTTCGCCCTGGTGGTCGGCGGCGCGCTGATCGGCACGATCGCCTTCATCTGGCAGCAGCAGAGCAATCTCGTGAAGCTCGAGCGCGAGCGCAACGCGGCCGAGCTCGCGCGCCAGGATGCCCAGCGCAATTTCGAGCTGGCGGAGGCGGCGCGGCGCGACGAGGCCTTCCAGCGCGAGCGGGCCGAGATCCAGAGCGAGTTGGCCAACGAGGCCCTGGCGATCGAGCGCCTGCAGACCGCCGCGGCGGAGAAAGGCCGGCGGGTGGCCGACGAGCAGCGCGAGCTGGCGCGCCGGCAGAGCGAAGGGGCGCGCCTGAGCGCCGAACGCGCGCGCCATTCGACCTACGCCGCCAACCTGCTGGCCGCCCAGCTGGCGCTGTCCGTGGGCAACCTGGCCGAAGCGCGCCGCGGCATCGAGGCCTGCGAAGAGGACCTGCGCGGCTTCGAATGGGCGCACCTGCGCCAGCAGACCGATTCCAGCCGGCGCAGCCTGGACGCGCACCGCGGAGGCGCGGCCGATCTGGCGATCAATCCCGGCGAGTTCATCGCCAGCGTCGGCGCGGACGGCGACCTGCGGCTGTGGGACCCGAGCGGCGGCGAACCGCTGGCGGAATTCCTGCGGTCCAAGGGCTCCGCGCGCCGGGCGCTGACGCGCGTGGCGGTGGCAGCCGGATCGGGGCGACTGGCCCTGGCGGACGAACAGGGGGGGCTGTATCTCGTGGAGCCGGGCGCCAGCGAGTGGACCCCGCTGCCGGGGCCGGGGCCGAGCGATGCACCGGTGCGCGAGCTGACCTTTGCCCCCGACGGGAGCAGCCTGGCCGTGCTGCTGGCCCCCGCCGGTTTCGAACCGGCGCGGGTCGTGCTCTATGACCTGCGGCGACGCCGCTGGTCGGCGCCCCTCGACCTCGCCGAGGACCGGCCGCGCTGCCTGGCCTGGGACCCGCGCGGACGGCGCCTGGCCCTGGGCGGGCTGGACGGGCTCGTGCGCGTGCTGGATACCGAGGGTCCGGGCGGGATCCGCTTCGTGGCCGAGCATCGCCAGCCGTTGGCAGCCCTGTGCTTCGACGCCGAGGGATCGCGCCTGATCCACGTCAGCCAGGGCGGCGTGCTCGAGATGCACGATGCGGAATCCGGCGGCCGCCTGCTCTCCCTGCGCCTGCCGGAAGCGGATCCGCGCGCCTTGTGCCCGGTGGGCGGCGACCTGCCGGAACCCTTCGAATCCTCCACGGGGTTCCTGCGCATCGACCCGCCGCGAGCGAGCGCTCGCCAGCTGGTGGCCTTGGGTGGCGCCAGCGGTACCCTGCGCATCTACGACCTCGAAGAGGGACTCGAGATCAACCGCTTGCAGGGCCACCTCGAGGCGATCACCAGCCTGGCCTACGACCCGTTGGCAGAGACGCTGGCGAGCAGCAGCGCGGACGGGCGCGTCAAGCTGTGGGCGCCCTACCAGAGCCAGGCGATCACCAGCCTGCGTGCGCCGACGCCCGGCCAGCAGCCGGCGGTGTTGTTCGTTGACAAAGATCGCGGGCTGTGGGCCTTCTCCGGCGGGGCCAGCGGACGCAAGTTCGAGGCCCGCTCGACGCGCCCGGGCGAGCGCCTCTCGCTGCCTGCGCCGCTGCAATTCGGCCCGTTTGCGGGCGGCCAGGGCGGGCGCCTGTTCGGCGTCAGCGGCGGCGCGCCGGTCGAGCTCTCCAGCGCGGATGCGCGCGAACTTTCGCGCGGCCCGGCCAGCCCGCAGCCGGTCCGCGCGGCCGCGCTCTCGGCGGAAGGCACCCTGCTGGCGCTGGCTCTCGAGGCGCCCCCGCGCGGCGCCAGCGGGCCCGCGGGAGCGGGCTCCCTGGCGCTGGTCTTCGCCATCCCCGCGCCCGGCGGCACCTGGCAGCGGCCGGAGATCCTGCCGCTGGGGAGCAGCGCGCCCCGTCGGCTGGCGCTGTCGAGCCTCGAGCGCCTGCTGGTGATCGAAGGCGACGACGGCAGCCTGCAGCTGATCGAGCTCGGCAGCGCACGGTTGGGCCCGCGCTTTTGTCCGCCCGAGGTCGCGGCCAGACACGGCGCCTGCCTTTCGCTGGCGCTGTGCGCCGAGCTGGCCTACGCCCTGAACGGCCAGCGGGCCGAACTGACGTCGCGCCGCACGGTGGATGCCGGTCCGCTGCTGATCGACCCGCGCCAGGACCGCCTGGTGCAGGCGGTCGGATCGGATGCCTGGCTGTGGCGCATCGCCCGCACCGACGACGGGGCGCCCCAGCTGGTCGATCCGGTGATCCTGAGCGGACATGGCGATGCGATCACGGCGCTGGAGCTCAGCCCCGATGGCGCCCGGCTGGTCTCCGCGAGCTTGGACGGGAGCCTGCGCATCTGGGACCCGCTGCTCGGCCAGAATCTGCTCGAGCTCGAGGGTTCGGGGGCCGCGCTGGTCAGCGCCGCCTTCAGCGGCGACGGCAGCCGCCTGGCCAGCCTGGCCAAGGACGGCGAGCTGCGCTTGTTCGAGACCCGGCCCTTGGCGCGCCGCCCCGCGGAACCGGGAGCGGGCGGCAGCGGCCTGCTGAGCGCGCTGCGCAGCTTCGAATTGGCCCGCGATCTCGAGAAGCTGTTGGAGCAGCGCCGCCGCTCCCTGGAGCCCCTCGGCGGCCTGCTGGAGGGCGCCGCAGAGGCGCTCAGCAACCCGGCCAAGGTGCTGCACGACGGCTGGCGGGCGGCCTGCGACCGGGACCGCGATCCGGGCGAACACCTGAGCGCCCTGAAGCAGGCCGAGGAAGCGCTGGGACGCGTCGAGGCCGCGCCGATCCATCTGCGCACCTTGGCGGCCCTCGAGCTGCGCGCCGGGCGCCCTTCGGCGGCCTTGGCCAGCGCCGATCGGGCCCTGCGGGCCGGCCTCGAGGAGCGCCCGGAGCTGTTCGCGATCCAGGCCCTGGCGGCCCTGCGCACCGGCGAGCGGGCGCGTGCCCTGCAGGCTCTGGGCCGCGGTCGAGAGCTGCTGGCCCAGAGTTTTTGGAGCCGGGATCGGGCCGCGAGATTCTGGGTCGCAGAGGCCGAGCTGGCGCTGACGGAGGACCAGGCGCGAGGTCTCTCGGGGGAATGAACCCGGCCCGGGCCGGCCGCTCGCCGTAAGCTCTGGCCCGTGCCGCCCGCTGCTAGCAACCCCGCCCACCGCCGCGCCGCTGCGGGCTGCGCGCTGCTGCTCGCGGGCTGGGCGCGCGCGGCCTCGGCGCAGGAGATCGAGATCGAGGTGCGCCCGACGCGCTGGAGGTTGCAGACCGAGCCGCTCGAGGGGAAGAACGCGGCCGGGGAGGAGCGCCAGGCCTGGATGCTGGGCGTGTTCTACGACTGGCTGGACGCCCTGCCGGAGGTGCGCGGCAGCTACCTGGGAGTGGGCGGATTCGGAGCGGTGTCCGGCGATCTGGGCGGCGCGTTCTACGGCGGCCTGAGCGGCGGCTGGCGGCGCGGCCTGACGCGCTCGGCCGGCGTCGACCTGGGCCTGTTCGTAGGCGCGGGCGGCGGCGGCGACGCGGATTGGGGCAGCGGACTCGTGCTGCGCCCCTACCTGGCCCTCGAGCACAGCCTGTTCGGGGCCGCCGGCCTGCGTCTCGAGGTCAGCCACGTGGCCGCCCCGGACGGCGAGATCGGCAGCACGCAGATCGGCCTGGGCCTGACCGACTTCGAGGAACTGCTGACCGCCGACTGGTCCCTGGGCGAGCTGCTGCCCCTGCAGCCGATCGAAGCGGAGGAGAGCCGCTCGGCGCTCAACCTGGGCTTCCGCACCCTGCTGCCGAGCAGCGCGTCCGCCTCGACCGATGGCCAGCCCCTTGCGAGCGCGATCGGCCTGGTGTCCCTGGGCTACGAGCGCCCGGCGGGCGGCTCCTGGTACGTACCCCTCGAGGTCTCCGGCGCGGTCTCCGGCGACGCCTCGGGCTTCCTGATGGCCCTGCTCGGGATCGGGGCGCGCTTCAGCGTCGTGCCGGAGGTGCTGCAGGCGCGCCTCGAAGCCCTGGCCGGCCCCGCCGGCGGCGGCGGCGTCGACACCGGCGGCGGGTTCTACACCGAAGGGCGCCTGGGCTTCGAGACGATCGCCGACGAGAACTGGCGCATCGGCCTGCACGGCGGCTACGGCGTGGCGCCGGACGGCGAATTGGACGGCTGGACGCTGGGCGGCGGCCTGCGCTACGCGCCGCGGCCGGTGGAGCTTCGGCCGGGCAGCGGCGCACGCGGCCAGGGCCTGTTCGACGATTCGGTCGACCTCGAGACCTGGCAGCTCGACGTGCTGCACCGCTTCCAGGATCCCGACGGCGGCGCCCTGGCCGCCGGCGTCCCGGTCGAGGAAACGCTGCAGCTCTTGGGCATCGGAGCCGAACGGCGGGTGGATTCCGCTTGGGGCGTGTCGATGCGCGCCCTGGGCGCCTACGGCGGCGACTCGGCGGGCTATCGCGAGGGTCAGATCGGCCTGCGCTACCACCTGCCGGTGCTCGAGCTGCTCGACAATCCCGGCGACTTCTTCCTGCAATACCACCTGGGCGCCGGCGGCGGCGCACAGATCGAAAACGGCTCGGGGTTGATGCACGTCTACGGCGCGGGCTACGCCTTCCGCCCCTGGCCGACCCTGCGCATCGGGCTCGAGGCCGGCGGCTTCACCTCCCTGCAGGAGGACTGGTCCGGGGAGACGATCACCCTGTCGGTCAGCTACGAGCTGACGCGCCCGGTGCGCAGCCGCGGATGACCGATTGGCGCCTGGGCACGTCGAGCTGGTCCGAGCCCGCCTGGGTGGGTCCCTTCTATCCCCCGGGCACGCCGGCGGGCCTGTTCCTGACCCTCTACGCTAAGCGCTATCGGGCGGTCGAAGCCGACGTGACCTACTACCGGGTGCCGACGACCCGGCTGACCCGCGGCTGGCGCGACAAGTTGCCCGAGGACTTCCGCCTGTGCGCCAAGTTCCCGCGCAGCGTGGTCCACGGCGGCTCCGGCGCCAGCCCGGATCCAGAGCGCATCCTGGACCGCCCCGAAGCCCTTGGGGACGCCCAGCGCTTCCTCGAGGCCATGGCCGAGCTCGGCGATCGCCTGGGCCCCCTGCTGCTGCAGTTCCCCTATTTCAACCAGCGCGCCTTCAAGGGACCGGCGCCGTTCCTGGAGCGCCTCGAGCGCCTGCTGGAAGCCCTGCCGAGCGGTCCGCGCCTGGCGGTCGAGGTGCGCAACAAAACCTGGATCGGACCCGAGCTGCTGGCGCTCCTGCGGCGGCGGAGCGTCGGCCTGGCGCTGGTGGACCTGGCCTATCTGCCCCATCCGGACGAATGGCCCGCGAAGCTCGGGGGCGCCCCCGAGTCCCTGCTGAGCGCGCGCTTCCTCTACGCGCGCCTGATCGGAGACCGCCAGCGCACGGACGCCGCCGCGGAGCGCTTCGATCGGATCGTCCTGGACCAGGAGCCGCGGCTGGCGCGCTGGGCGGCGCTGCTGGCGCGGCTGGCCCCCGGCGTGGACGAGGCTTTCGCATTCGCCAACAACCACTACGCCGGCTATGCGCCAGCCAGCATCGACGCCTTGGCGACGAAGCTCGGCCTCTGAGGCAGGCGCCGCCGAGCCTGCGCGAGCTGAAGGCCGCCGGGACCGGCGAACGGATCGGACCCGCGCGGCAGGCGCGCAGCCAGCCGCCGCGCCGGCGGGATCGAGGCCACGCCGCCGCGCTGCGCCGAGGCCGTTCGGGGGCCAGCTCGCCGATCGTCCCTGAGACCCCGATCAGGAGCCCCCACCAGTCTGAGTCCTGAACAATCTGAGTCGTGAATAAATTGTGCCCTGACGCCCCGCCCGCTCGAGACGCCAACTTCTCCCCCCAGGGATCGCCGGGGGCCGTACCCTGAACGCCCGCTTGCGCTCCGCGGCGCCACGCGTAGCCTTCCCGCCCCATGACCGCCCCCGGGCCCATCGCCGGCCGTGAGCCGAGCCTTCCGATCGCCGCCCCCACGGCGCCGGTCGAGGCCTGGGAGCGCGAGCTGTGCCAGAGCCTGGCCTGCCTGCCGCTCTTGGTCTGGCGTCAGCTGGCCGGAGGCTGCCGGCGGGTCTGGCGCGGGTCCGGCAGCCCAGCCGCTGGCAGCAGCGAGGAGTCCGAGGAGGCTTGGCTCGAGCGCATCCACCCGGCCGACCGCGCCGGGGTCCAGGAGCGCCAGGCCGCGGGCGGCGAATGGGAGGCCGAGCTGCGCATGCGGCGCGCGGACGGAGGCTGGAGCTGGGTGCTCGAGCGCGCCGCGCCGCTCTACGGCGACACCGGCGAGCCGATCGGCCAGGTGGGCATGTGTTTCGAGATCCAGGCCAGGAAGGCCCAGGAGCAGGAGCTCGCCCACCGCGCCGAGCACGACCCCCTGACCGGGCTGTGCAACCGCCAGATCTTCGTCGAACACCTGCGCCGCGCCCTGGCCCGCAACGTGCGCAAGGAGCGCCACCTGGCGCTGATCTTCGTGGATCTGGACGGCTTCAAGGGCATCAACGACACCCACGGCCACGCCCTGGGCGACGAACTCCTGATCGCGGTTTCCAAGCTGCTCGAGCGCCTGGTGCGGCCCCAGGACGTGGTCACGCGCCTCGGCGGCGACGAATTCGTGATCCTGATCGACGAGGTGCAGGCCCCCGAAGAGGGCCTGGCGATCGCCGACCGCTTGGTCAGCGAGTTCGCGCGCCCCTTCGAGACATCCGCAGGCCCCGTGGCGATCTCGGCTTCCTGCGGCCTGTCGCTGGCGGCGCCCGGCAGCGAGCTCGATCCGGCCGAGCTGCTCGAGCGCGCCGACGAAGCCATGTACCTGGCCAAGCGCCGTGGCAAGGCGCGTACCGCGCTCTACGACGCCGAGTTCGCCTCCGAAGCGGCCCGGCGGCGGCGGCTCGAAGGCGACCTGGAAGCGGCCCTGGCCGAGCATCAGCTGCTGGCTCACTACCAGCCGATCGTGTCCCTCGATCCTGCGGTCGGCGCGCGCTCGCGCACGCTCGGTTTCGAGGTCCTGCTGCGCTGGCGCCATCCCGAGCTGGGCCTCTTGTGCGCCTCGGATTTCCTCGAAGCGGTGGTGCGCGGGCGGCGGCTGGCCGAGCTCGAGCGGCGCGTGCTGCCGGCGGTGCTCGGGCAGCTGGCCCGCTGGCGCGAGCAGGGCCACGAGCCGCGCCTGCACTTCAACCTGAGCCCCCAGCAGCTGCACAGCGAGCGCTTCGTGCACGAGCTGGCCGCCCACCTGCAAGGCCTCGGCCTGTCCGGGCGCCAGCTGGGCTTCGAGCTGCCGGAGAACCTGCTGACCCGCGACTACGCCGCGGCCTCCGACGCCATGCGCCGCCTGGCCGACCTCGGGGCCTCGATTTGGATCGATGACTTCGGCACCGGGCACACCTCCATCGGCCGCCTGGTGCACCTGCCGCTGACCGGCCTCAAGGTGCATCGCTCCTTCGCCGTGCGCCTCTCCAACGATCCCGCGGCGGCCGCCGTGCTGCGCGGCGCGGTGGGCCTGGCCCAGGCCCTTGGACTACGCGTGGTAGCCCAGGGCGTCGAGAGCGAGGCGGTAGCGGAACAGCTGCTGCGCCTGGGCTGCCGCGAGGCCCAGGGTTTCCTGTTCGCCGAGGCCCTGCCGATCGAAGGCGCTGCGCGCTGGCTGCCGGCGCGGTGAGGGCCTGAGACAAAGCGACTCGGGCTGCGCCCGAGCCGCGACACCCGGCTGCCCGCATGCCTTCGGGCCCCCATCCGGCAGCTCGGGAGGGGGCGGCTCGGGAGGGGTGCCCGGCCGGGCTTCGGGCTGGGACCGGGGTCGATAATCGGCGCGCCGGGGCGGGAGGGCGGCCCCGCAGGAGGGCGGCTTGAACGGGGGCGCGCGGCCGAGCGGGGCCCACCTTGAGCGGGGTGCCCTGCGGGAACCGGCCGCCGGCCGGGGCTGGCCCGGGACAGGCTGCCCGAAAGCTAACCTTGGACGATTGGGGGCCAGCTGCCCCCGGGCCTCGACACTCCAGCGCCACGAGCCGAAGCCCGGCACCCGGCCATGCTCGCCCTCCTCACGGTCCCCTGCTTCAGCCTGCTCGCCGCCGCCCTGCCCGGGGCCGCGGGGACGCCCGCTCAGCACACCGCGCGGGCGGGCGGCGCTGCCGAAGCCGGTGCGCCCGATACCCCGGCGCTCGAGATCGACGTCGGCTGGCAAAGCGGGCGGGTGTTGCAGCGCGGCCAGCCGCTGACCCTGCGCGGGCGCGCGCCGGGAGCCCGGCGCGTGGGCGCCCTGCTGGGCGCGGCGGCCGCCGAGGCCGAGGTCATCGAAGGGTGCTTCGAGCTGTGCTGGCCCCCGCAGGAACCGGCACGGGATGTGAACCTGATCGTGGCGACCGAATCCGGCCAGCGGCTCGAGCTCCTGGGCCTGGCGATCGGAGACGTCTGGCTGATCGGCGGCCAATCGAACGCCAGCTTGCCGCTGGCGGAAACCGGCGAGGCCGAGGCCCTGCTGACCGCTCCGGGGGTCGAGCTCCTGCGCTGCTGGACCGTGACCGCGCGCCTCTGCGACCAGGCCCCCGAGCATGCCGAGGGGCACTGGACCGCGATCGACGCACGGACGGCCCCGGGGCTCTCGGCCCTGGCGCTGCACTTCGGGCAGTGGCGTGCGGCCGCCACGGGCATCCCCCAGGGCCTGATCGTCGCAGCCCTGCCGGATTCGACCATCGAAGGCTGGATCTCGAAGCCGGCCCTGGCCGCCGATCCCGAGCTGGCGCCGCTGATCTCGGCCTACGAATCGGCGCTGCGCGAACTGCCAAAGGCGCAGGCCGAGTTCCGGCGCCGGCTGGCGGAATTCGAAGCGGCCGAGCGCGCCGCGCTGGCCGCGGGCCGCCCGGCCCCGCGCCGGCGCATCCAGCCGCCGCTGGGGCCGGACAACCACAAGCGCCCTTGGGCGCTGTTCACCGGCACGATCGCGCCCCTCCGCGCGGAGCGCCTGGCCGGGGTGATCTGGTACCAGGGGGAAAGCAACGCGACCGAAGCGCGGCTCTACCCGCTGCGGCTTCGCACCCTGATCGCCGATTGGCGCCGGAATTTCGGGCGCGCCGAGCTGCCCTTCCTGGTGGTGCAGCTGCCCGGCTTCGGTCCTTTGAACCCCGATCAGCCGCGGTGTCACTGGGCTCGGCTGCGCGAGGCGCAGCGCCGGGTCGTCGCCGGGGACGCCCATGCGGGCCTGGCGATCGCGATCGACCTGGGCGCGGGCGAGGACATGCATCCGCCCCACAAGCGCGAGCTCGGGCGGCGCCTGGCGGCCCTGGCGGACGCGCTGCTGCACGGCGCGGGCCCGGCGAGTTCGGGGCCCGTGCCGAGCGCCTTCGAGCCGCGCGGCGGCGGCTTCGTGGTGCGCTTCTCGGGGGCCCTGGGCGAACTCCGCTCGCGCGGCGAGCTGACCGGCTTCGAGCTGCTCGATCCCGCGGGCACCTGGTGGCCGGCGCCGGCGGCCTTGGCCGAGGGCGGCGTGTGGGTCGGCCCCCTCGATTTCGAGGCCCGGGCGGTGCGCTATGCGTTCCGCGATCAGCCCGAGTCGCCGCTGCGCGACTCGCAGGGCCGCGTGGCGAGCCCGTTTTCGAGCGCTGCCGACGCTCTGGAGCCCGGCGAATGAGCCGCGCAGCCCGGGGAGATCCACGGGGCCGGCCGCGCGCGGGCCTGCGCAGCGGTCGGCAGGCCCGCCGGGCGACAGGCCCGCCGGCGCAGCGCGCGCCGCTGCTCGGTGGAGCCGCCCGCCGAGCCCGCGCAGCGGGAGGCTCGGAGCCGAGGCCCGCGCCCGCCGGCCGATCGCGGCGCGCTCTGGCCGCTTCCCCCCCTCCGACCTCTGGGCCCGCTGCGACCACGGACGCGCCCCGCAGGCGGCGCCTGCGGCGATGAAGCGGCCCGCCCTGTCCCGCTCCGCGCGCCGCCGCCCCTCGCCCGCGGACCTGCTGCTGAGCTGGGGCTTCCTGGTGCTGATCGGGCTGCCGCTCCTGCTGCTGGGCTCGGGCAGCGCCGGGTTGGACACGGTCGCGTTCGAATACCGCAGTCCCGCCCCCTGGCCCGGGCTGCCGGCCACGGCAGCCGACTGGCAAGCCTGGCCGCGCGCGGTCGAGGCCCATTTCGGCGATCGCTTCGGGCTGCGCGGCGACTTCCTGCGGCTGCGCGCGCGCCTGCGCTGGGACCTGCTCGGCGGCTCGCCCACGCCGACGGCGGTGCAGGGCCGCGCCGGCGAGGTGTTCCTGACCGCGGACCGGGTGCTCGACACCTGGAGCGGCCGCAGCCCCCTGAGCCCCAGGGAAGTGGACGCCTGGCTCGCCAGCATGACCC
>JBILNK010000191.1:0-7869 GCA_044375105.1 Planctomycetota bacterium | reverse complement strand
GCCGGCGGCGGGGTGCCCCCGTCCGCCCGACCGTGGTCCCCAGGGCGGCGCCGGCGCGTCCGGGGCCGCGACCGCCGTTCACGCCGCTCGCCCCATGTTGACCCTTTTCGCCCTGGGATCGCTGTTGATCGGCCTTCCGGCCCTTGCCCCGGCCGTCCAGACGCCAGCGGTGGAGTTGGACCAGAGCCCTGCGCCGCCGTCGCTGCTCGCGCCCATCGAGCGCGTCAGCCTGTCGAACTCCGGAGCCCTGGTGCGCCGCCGCGCCCGGATCGAGGTCTCCGGTCGGTACGTCATCGGCCCGCTGCCGGCCTCGCTCCTGGAGCGCGATCTGGTGCTGCGCCTCGCGGGCGGCCAGGTCGCCGGCCTGCGGCTCAGCGGGCCCAAGCCGGATCGCAAGGGCCTGGGCCCGCTGGAGGACGAGCTGCAGCGGCTCGGCCTCCAGCAAGACGCCTACGAGGCCCGTGAGCAGCGCATCCGGATCCTGCGCGACGGCGTGTTGAAGCGCCTCGAGGGGCTCGGGCAGTCCCCGGGCCCCGATCCCTCCGCTGTCGACCAGCTGCTCGCCTGCGCCGGGGACAAGCTGCTCGGCTATGACCAGGAGATCGAGGCCTCGCGGGCCGAATCCAAGCCGATCCGCGAGCGCGTCTCGGAGCTCGAAGATCTCCTGGCAAAGCCGCGCGCTCCCATGCGCGAACTCGTGTTGGATGTCCAACTGGCGGGCCCGGAGGCGGCTGCCTGCGAGCTCGAGTACCTGGTCTCGGACTGCCGCTGGACGCCGCTGTACGACCTGCGGGTCAGCGGGTTCGAGGCCGAGCCGAGCCTCGAGATCGCCTTCCGGGCCGAGATCGAGCAGCGCACCGGCGAAGATTGGAGCGAGGTGGCCTTGGAGCTCTCCACCGCGCGGCCCGATCGCGGCGCGGCCGTCCCTGCCGCGCTGGACGGCGCGGGTGATCGAGCCCAACCGGGATCCCCACGGCTATAGCGACGGCCTGGCCCTGGCGTCCGAGGCCCCGCCGCCCACGGAGCCAGAGCGGGCCCTCGAGATCTGGTCGGTACCTGGGCCCAGCGCCCTGCCGAGCGGCGCCAGTCGAACCGTGGAAATCGGGCGCTTGCGCCTGCCGATCGCGATCGAGCACTGCGCCCTGCCGACGAAAGGGGCGGGGGTCTGGCGCATCGGACGGCTGCGTTACGAGGGCCAACGGACGCTGCTACCCGGCCTGGCGAGCGTCTATCTGGAGGGCGATTACGTGGGCAAGGCCGATCTGCCGCGGCGCTTCGCGGGCGAGGAGCTGGAGCTGCCCCTGGGGCTCGATCCGCGCTTGTCGATCGCGCGCATCCCGCTGGTCGACAAGAGCCAAGCTCCGGGGCTGTTCGGCTCGCGCCGGCGCCTCGACCAGCGCTGGCGCATCGGGCTGACGGCGGGGCCGGGGCGACCGGTGAAGGTGTTCGTCGAGGAGGCCCTGCCGATCAGCAACGACTCGCGCGTCGCGGTCGAGCTGCTGCGCGGCGAGCTGGCGCCCTCGGGCGAGGAGCGCTTCAAGAAACAGCGCGAGGAGCGCGGCCTGCTGGTGTTCCCGCTGCGGGTCGAGCCGGGCTCGACGGCGCGCTTCGATTGGGGCTATTCCGTGAGCTTCCCGGACCGGCTGGAACTCGAGCTGGCCCCGGGCCCCTGAGCGGCGGACCGCCGACCGGCCCGGGTCTCGCTCGGGCCCCGACGCGGGACCACCCAAGGTCCACAGACCGGCCCTCTGGCGGCCGCGCAGTCCGGCTGCATCGCCTGCGACGAAGCCTTGATTCCGCCGCCGCCCCGCACGGCTGCTAGGCTGCCGGCCTGGGCGCCGAGCGGCTGCCCGTGTCCGCCTCCCGCGCCCTGACCGGCCCCGCCCCGCGATGCTGTTGCCCCTCCTGCTGGCCCTGGCCCAGACGGCGCCCGAGCCCCTGCACCTGATCGTGCTGCACACCAACGACGTGCACGGCCAGGCCCTGGCGCGTCCGGCCACCTGGCTGCCGGAGCCCGGCCGCAGCGTGGGCGGCCTGGAGCGGCTGCTGGTGGCCATCGAGGCGGTGCGGGCCGAGGCGCGCGCCTCGGGAGCCGAGGTGCTGCTGCTCGACGGCGGCGATTGGTTCCAGGGCACCCCGGAGGGCGCTCTGGAGGGGGGCGTGCCCTTCTGCAAGCTGCTGGCGCGGCTCGGCTACGACGCCCTGGCGCTCGGCAACCACGAATTCGACCTGGGACTGCCGCCCCTCGAGCACCTCTTGAAGCAGACCGGCATCCAGCCCCTGTGCGCCAACCTGGCGCGGCGCGAGCTGGACGGGAGCCTGAGCCGCCCGGCCTGGGTCGACCCCGTGCGGCTGTTCCAGCGCGGCGGCCTCGACATCGCCGTGGTGGGCCTGCTGACGCCGTCGACGCCCTACATCAGCCATCCGGACTCGCGCTCGCTGCTGTTCGAGCCGCCGGAGCAGGCCCTGGCGCGCGTGCGCGCGGAGCTGCCCGCCGGCATCGAGCTGATCTTGGCCCTGACGCACCTCGGCGTCGAGGACGACAACCAGCTGGCCCAGGCGGCGCCCGATCTGCCCCTGATCGTGGGCGGCCACAGCCACACCTTCCTGCGCGAAGGCGTGCGGCAGGGCCGGACCCTGATCGTGCAAGCCGGATCGAAGGCGGGCGCCCTCGGGCGCGTGGACCTGCGCCTCGAACGGCCTTCGGGGCGGGTGCTCGAACAGCGCTCGCGGCTGATCGATCTGGACCAGCCGCCCCCCGAGGGCGCGCTGCCCGCGGACTTCGCCGCCGAGCTGGCCAACCTGGTGGAGCGCGCCTCCGCGTCGCTCGGGGAGGTGGTGGCCGAGCTGGTCGACGCGGGCCCCGCCGCCGACCGGTTCCGCTCCGGCGGCCTCGGCAATTGGCTGGCCGACGCCTTCCGGCGCCGATCCGGCGCCGACGTGGCCATCCACAACCGCGGCGGCATCCGCAAGTCCTTGGCCGCGGGCCCCCTGACCCGGCGCGATCTGTTCGAGGTCATGCCCTTCGACAACACCCTGGTGGTGCTCGAGCTCAGCGGCGCCGAGCTGGAGGCCGTGCTGCGGCGCGCCCTGGCGGGCAAGGAGCGCGCCAATCTCGAATTCAGCGGCCTGCTGATCGAATTCCGCTTCGACGGTGAGGGGCGCTCGCAGTTCGTGCGCGCCTGGCACGACGGGCTGCCCCTCGATCCAGAGCGCCGTTATCGGCTGGCGACCAACTCGTTCCTGGCCCGCGGCGGCGATCGGCTGCTGCAGGAGCTCGGCGAGCGCGGGTTCGAGGACAGCGGGCTCTTGATCCGCGAGGTGCTCGAGCTGGAGGCCGAGGCGGCCGGCCGGATTTTTTTTCCGCCGGAGAACCGCTACCTCCAGCGTTGAGCCCGGTCTCTAGAGTTGCACGGACGCCCGGCTCGGCTCGCGGGCCCGCGGCGGAACGCCAACCGACACCATGAACCAATCCCTCCTCACGCTGCTCTGCGCGGCGGCTCTCGTGGCCCGCGACGGCGGCCATGTGCCCGCGTCTCAAGCCCAGGGACCGACCCGTATCGAAGCGGCGGCTGCCCCCGCAGAGCCTGTGGATCCCGCCGCCCCGGCGACGGTCGCGGCCCAGATGGCCGAGCTGGAGGCGGCGCTGCAATCCCCCGACGAGAAGGTGCGTCGGACCACGGTGCGGCGCCTGGCCGAACTCGATCGCCCCGAGGCCTGGCGGCTCGTGCTCAAGGCCCTCTCGGACGAGGCCGCGCCCGTGGCCGACGAGGCCCAGCTGCTGATCCCGGGCTGCGACGGCGACACCCGCGAGCGCCTGCTCGGGCGCGAGGGGCTCTCCGCCAAGTCCGCGCTCCTGCGCGAGCGGGTGGCCGAGGCCCTGGGACGCTTCGCGGCCCTGTCGGCCGCAGACCTCGCTCCGGCCCTCTCCGACGACAGCAGCGAAGTGCGCCGCCTGGCCTGCTTCAGCCTCGAGCGCGCGGCGCGGGGCCTGCGCCTCTTGCCCTCCGCGGGCCCCAAGGACCGCGCCGCCTTCGAAGCGCTCCAGCGCTTGGCCGGCAAGGACAGGGACCCGGAGGTGCGCGCCGCCGCCCGGGTGGCCTGGACCTTCACGGCCCCCTGTGCGGCGGCCAGGGCCAGCGCGGAGGCCGGCCCCGCGACCCCGGGCAGCCCCGCGGCCCCCAGCGGCTCCCCGACCTCCTGGCCCGATGCGGCCACCTGGGCCTGGATCGACGGGGGCCTCGATCAGCGCGAGCCCATCGACCGGGCCGGGGCCGCCGTGGCGCTGGGCGGCCTGGGCCAAGCCTTGGCCCTGGGCCGAGAGCGCGACCTCGCCTCTGGCGACGCGGGCGCCGCCTGGCACGCCCAGCAGGCCGAGCTCTGGCTGGCGCGCGGGCAGCGGCTGCTGGCCGACAAGGAGGCGCCGGTGCGCCGGGTGGCCGTGCGCCAGCTGGCGTCCTACCCCAGCCGGGCCCTGCTGGCGCTGCTGATCGATCGCCTGGGCAGCGAATCGGACGCCCTGACCCAGGCGGCCCTGGTGGGGGCCCTGCAAGGCGCCAGCGGGCTGTTCCATCGGGCCGATCCGCGCCCTTGGGAACGCTGGCTGGAGTCGTTGCCGCCCGCGTTCTTCGGGCGGGTCGGCACCGCGGCCGCGGTGGAGGACGACGGCTCGACGCGCGCGCGGCTGGTGGGCCTGCCGATCCCGCCGGGCCCGGTGGCTTTCCTGATCGACATGTCCGGCTCGATGTGGAACAAGGACGAGCAGGGGCGGACGATGAAGTCCCTGGTGGACGTGGAGCTCGCTCGCTGTCTGGAAGCGCTTCCGGAGGGCAGTAGCTTCCTGCTCGTGCCCTACGCGACGCTGCCCGAGCCCTATGGCCCGCGGCTCAGCAACGCGACGCCCAAGAGGGTCGCGGGAGCCATCGAGTGGTTCCGTGCCTCGACCCTGCGCGGCCAAGGCAACCTGTGGGACGCCGTGCAGGTCGTGCGCCAGAGCGATCCCGTCGATTCGATCGCGATCTTCAGCGATGGCGCCCCGACCGGCGGCCCCCACTGGGAGCTCGAGCTGATGGTCGAGCTGCTGCTCGAGCAGGCGCGTTTCCGCGGCACGGTCTTCCACGCGGTCTTGACCGAGGAGCCCAAGAGCAAACGCCTGGCGGGCGCCTGGCGGAGGTTGTGCGAAGCGACCGGTGGACGCCTCGCCCAGGCGCGTTTCTCCGACGGCTGAGAGCGGCCATGCCGGGGTCCTATCCGCCCTTGCCGATCGATCCCGCGGCTCGCGCGTATCTGGGCTTCGAGCGCCAGGCCGGCGCGGCGGAGATGCGCGCGGTCGATCAGGCCGCAGTGCGGCGCGGCGTGCCGGCCGAGCTGCTGATGGAGAACGCGGGGCGGGCCAGCGCGGCCGCGGTGCGGCGCTGGATGGCGGCGGCGGGCCGGGGCCCCGAGCATCCCGTGCTGATCCTGGCGGGCCCGGGCAACAACGGGGGGGACGGCTGCTGTGTGGCACGCACGCTGGCCCAGCAGGGCTACCGGCCGATCCTGCTGACCGGGTTCCCGCCGGACGCTGGAGGCCGCGGCGCCCTCGAGCTCGCCCTGCACCGGAATCTGGCTTTGGAGCTAGCGGACCAGGCGCCTTTCGATGTCCTGCCGCTTGGATCCGGGGAGCCCCAGGGGCAGGGCGCTGCCGGGGTCCTGGAGCGCATCGAGCGCTTGCTGCGCGCCGAGACGCTGGTGGTCGACGCCCTGTTCGGCACCGGGCTGTCGCGGCCGATCGCGGCCCCCTTCCTCGGGCTGCTCGAGCGGCTGGCCGCCAGCCTGGCGCCGATCCTGTGCCTCGATCTGCCCAGCGGCCTCGACGCGGACGACGGTCGCCTGTGGGGGCCGCCGATCCGGGCCGTGGGCACGGTTTCCTTCGGCGCCTGGAAGCGGGGCCTGCGCTGCGGCGAAGGGCCGCGGCTTTCGGGTGCGGTCGAAATCGCCGAGATCGGCCTGCCGCTGCCCCTGATCCGGCGGCTCCCGGGGCTTTAGCTGGGGCATCGGCATGCGGCGGGCGCCAGGCGGGCTCTCGAGCTGCCCAGCCGGCCCAGCGCCCGACACCGGTGCGACCCGGGGGCCGCCCTGCCGTCGGCAGGGAGCCGCGCCCCCCCGGCTACACTCTTCGCCCCCCGGGTCGCGGCCGATCCAGAGCGGATCCGGAAGGCTCCCGGGGGCTCCGCCAAGCCCCTCCGCGAGCCATGATCGTCATCACCGGCGGCGCCGGATTCATCGGGTCCAACCTGGTCGCGGCCCTCGAGGAGCGCGGCGAAACCGAGCTGGTGGTCGCCGACCGCCTGGGGACCGACGACAAGTGGCGCAACCTGGCCAAGCGCGAGCTGGCCGATCTGATCACGCCCGAGGAGCTGCTGCCCTTCCTCGACGCTCATCGCGGCACCGTGCGCGCGGTGTTCCACATGGGCGCGATCTCGGCCACCACCGAGCGGGACGTGGACCTGATCGTGCGCACCAACCTGCGCTTGTCCCTGGACCTGTTCGACTGGTGCGCACGCCGCGGAGCGCGGCTGATCTACGCCTCCTCGGCGGCCACCTACGGCGACGGCTCCGAGGGCTTCGACGACGACGGCTCCCTGTCGGCCCTGGCGCGCCTGCGGCCGCTCAATGCCTACGGCTGGAGCAAGCACGCCTTCGACCGCCGTGTCGCGCGCCTGGTGTCCCAGGGCGCGCCCCTGCCGCCCCAGTGGGCCGGCCTCAAGTTCTTCAACGTCTACGGCCCCAACGAAGCGCACAAGGGCGCCATGATGAGCGTGGTGGCCAAGACCTACCCGCGCGCCGCGCGCGGCGAAGCGGCGACCCTGTTCCGCTCGCACCGGCCCGACTACGCCGATGGCGGCCAATTGCGCGACTTCGTCTGGGTCGGCGACTGCGTCGACGTGATGCTGTGGCTCTACGACCATCCCGAGGTCAGCGGCCTGTTCAACTGCGGCTCCGGCCGCGCGCGCTCGTTCCTCGACCTGACCCGGGCGGTCTACGCCGCCGTGGGCCAGCCGGCGCGCATCGAATACGTCGACACCCCGCTCGAGATCCGCGAGAAGTACCAGTACTTCACCGAGGCCAGGCTCGAACGCCTGCGCGCCGCCGGCTATCGCCGCGCGACCACGCCCCTCGAAGAGGGCGTGCGCCGCTACGTCCAGGAGTTTCTGGCCCAGCCCGATCCCTACCGTTGACCGGCTGAACCCCGATCGCCCGGGCCGCCGCCGCGCCCCAGGGGCCGCAGGTCGCAGGGGGCCTCCCCCCCGGAGACTCCCGAAGCCCCGCAACCGCCCGGGTCGCCGGCGCCTCGCGAAGCCGCTGCGCTGCGCCGCTGCAAGGCCCGGCGCGGGCGATGCCGCTCCGCCGGCGAGCCGATGGGCTGCGATCGGTGCAGGTCCTGCGCGGGCCCGGCTCGCCGGCGCCCCTGCCGCCGCGCCCAGTCCGCTACCGCGCCCAGTCCGCCGCTGCGCCCGCCCAGCTCACCCCGGCTCGCCGCGCCGGGCTCCGATCCACGCCGATCCGCACACGTCCGCCCGCCCCGCTCCGCAGGCTCCGCCCGTCCCGACCCATGCCGCGACTCTCCGACCTCAGCGCTCCCCAGCCCCTGCCCCAGGGCAAGGCCCGCTACCAAAGCGGCGCCGGCCTGGCCCTGATCACGCTCGAGAACCCGCCCGCCAACGGCTACAGCTATCCGATGATGCGCGATCTGGACGAGGCGATCCTGCGCGCCCGCTTCGACGTCGCCGTCGAGCTGATCGTGATCGCCGGAGCCGGCGAGAAGTTCTTCTGCGCGGGTGCCGACATCTCGATGCTCGACGCGGTCGAGCCGAACTTCAAATACAA
>JBILNK010000190.1:0-7915 GCA_044375105.1 Planctomycetota bacterium | reverse complement strand
AGAGCCCCCAAAGCCGCCCATGCCGCCGGCACCGCCGTCGCCATTCCCCGTGCAATTGCCACCCGAGCCGCCCGGACCTCCTTCCCCTCCGGAATTTCCGAAGGCCCCCCAGCCTCCTGCGCCTCCATCTCCACCCCCTGAATAACCCGACCCGCCTGAGCCTCCCGAACCGCCAGCGACTCCTCCCGGTCCCCCGGGGCCGCCGTCGCCGCCATTCCCCCCAAAGCCACCAACGCTCGCACTGCCTCCCCCGGCACCCCCATTCCCGCCTGGATACGCGCCATCGCCGCCGGGGCCACCGTTGCCTGCAGGGGGTGCCCCGCCCCCCCCCCGGTCCCCCATTGGGGTGATAGGGGTTCCCAGCTTGGGCCCCTGGCCAACCCGGCGCCCCGTTTGGGGCCCAGGGATTGCCCGGTGCATCCCCCGGTGCCCCCCAGTAGGAGGGATTGTCGGTCCCCGGTCCGCAGGGACACTGAGCAAACCCGAGTGCGCCGACGAAGAAGACAACGCTGACCCCGAGCCAGGTACGAAGCCAGTCCACGGACTGATGCCTCATTTGAATTCGGTAAGGAGGCAAGAGACGACGGTTGCGCAATCGCAAGCAGGAAATCTCTAGAGGACTCTAATCTGTGCGATTGCCGAATCAAGCCTCCTGCCCGTAAAACTCATGCGAAAATTGGCTCTTTGAGCGCACACGACCGACTGTCGGGGTGGTGGAAATCGTCGCACCCGATGCGGGTCCTCCAGCAAGGGCCACCGGAGCTGGCCTGATCCTGGATGGACCTGGTGAGCTAAATCTGAAACCGAGAGCAACCAAGGCCCAGATCTCCCAAACTCTCCGGAGGAGGGCTCATCGGGCTGGACCAGCCAGGCGCGTGGTGCAAGGCTTTCACAAAGCCATCGACCGAACCCTGCCCACAAGCCGCTTTGGCGCCCTAGGGCTAGCAACAGATCCAACGACCGCTTCGCTGCCGAAGAGGGGGTCGGAAGCAGGGCGAAGCAGACAAGGCGTTGCTCGCCCTGCAGCTGTTCGACTCCTGGGGCGGCGCCCTGTCCCTCGAGCAATACCGCCGCTTCCTGGCCGCCCCCATGCAGCGGCTCGTTCTTGCTGGCCATTCTTCAGATCCGTTCGCCTCCTCGGTGCGTGCCAAGGACAGCGAGCGCAGCCCCTGGCTGATCTCCGGCCTCGAGCTGGTGCGGGAGGGGGATTGGCTGGTCGGCAACTTTCGCTTCGAGCAGGTCCCGGCGGGGACGTTCGAGCTCCGATGCCCCACGATCTTCCACTCCCGCGAACTCCAAGTGCCGCCCCAGGGCTTGCTGGGGCTCGATCTCGAGGTCGGGCCACCGAGCACCCTGCGGCTCTCCTTCATCGACAGCGTCACCGGCGAGCCGGTCTTCCCGGAGGGCTGTTCGTGCAACGATGCATCGGTCCCGGTCGCTGGCGGTCAGGAAACGGGGGTGTTGGAACTGCGCCTGCCGAGCGAAGCGGTTCACCTCAGTGCGACCTTTTCGAGACACATGTACGTCTGGACCACGCTCGAGGTGCCCCCGGGAGGCAAAGAGCTCGTGCTCCCCGTGGACCGCTGCCCGATGGTCTCCGTGACCCTGCCCACGGGATCGTCGATCACCTTCAGCGGAGGCCGCGGTCACTGGCTCCCCCGCCAACCCCGCCTGGTCCCAGCCTCCCCGGACGCAGGCCAGGTGATTCGCACCGAGATGGGCGGCAGCAGCGCCCGCTTCCTGGTCAGCCGTCCGGGCCGCTATCGCCTGCATCTGCCCCTCTACGCGGAGTTCCAGGCCGTCGACCCGATCGAATTCCATCTGGGTCCCGGCGAGGAGCTCAAGCCGGCGATCCAGTGGATTCCCCGTTGAGCGGAGCGGCGCCCGCCCGTTGGACCACGCCGTGCTGGCGCTGGCCTATGCCGCCCAGCGGACCCAGCTCGCCCAGCTGGCCGACCTGGCCCCGCTAGACGAGCTGCCCAAGCTGCCCGGGCTCGACTGCCCTTCGGTTTCGCCGCAAGTTGGCCCGGTGAATGCCCGGCTTCCCGCGGCAAGGTCCATCGGTCCGAAGCTCGACCCGCGCGCACCGACGCTGCCGACGGGACTCCACAGAGGTCGCCGGGGCCAATTCGCGCCCCAGCATTCACGAACCGGCTGCACATCGGCCAATGGCCCAACCGCACCGGGATCTAGGGCCATAGTGCCGCACCTAGCGGCCTAACGGGCCGAGTCGAGGGAAACCCGCGTGAGCAGAATCCTGGAGGCCAGGTTGCACGCTCAACGTCACCCCTTTCTTGGGCAAGCAGCACCGTCCCTGGGCCGCTCGCCAGCTGCTCGAGAGTCCAGGACCTTGGCAACTTCTGTCGTAGCAGTTCCAATGGCCATCCCGATGCGCCTCCACTCTGCGGAGCGGGGGACAAGCCCATCGCCACCCCCATGAACTGGCCCATGCTGCTCCGAATCGCTGCCGCACTGCTTCCCTTGCTCGCCGCCGGCTGTGCCCATGCGCCGGTCAGCCGGCTGTCGGCCGAGGAGCGCGAGATGGTCCTGGCCATGGGCCAGGGCATCGACGCTTCGACGCCCCCCGACGGCATCCGCTCCGAAGTCGGCGCCGTCCTGGACCTGATCGTTCCCGGCCCTTCCGGCGGCATCCCCTGCCGCCTGTATCGCCCGGCCAACCCGGCCAACCCGGCCAACGCGGCCAACCCGACCAGCCCGGCTGGCCCGGCCGAAACGGCCGCCCGCGGCACCGTGCTGCTCGTGCACGGCGGCGCTTGGGTGGCCGGCTCCGTGGACTTCCACGACAACATGGCCCGCCTGATCTGCAGCACCAGCCAAGCGAACGTGCTCTCAGTCGAGTACTCGCGCACCCCGGACGCCCTGTACCCGACGCAGCTGCGCGAGATCCGCGCGGTGCTGCGCTGGCTCAACCGCAAGGGACAGGGCGCCGGCCTAGCCCCGCGCCCCTTGGCCCTGTGCGGCGACAGCGCCGGCGGCAACCTGTGCGCGGTCCTGGCCCGCGAATCCGCGGCGGGATCGATCGCCCTGGCGGTGCTGATCAACCCGGTGGTCGATCTGACCCTAGCCCACGTCAGCGACCCCGAAGTCCGCGGCTTCTCCGAGCTGATGCTGAAGGCCTACGTGCCCGCCGGAATCGACTTCGCCGAGCCCGACCTCTCGCCCCTGCTCAGCCCCGTACCCAAGAGCCACCCCCCGACCTTCCTCGCCATCGGCGACTCCGACCCCTGGCGCGCCGAACAGGACCTCTACGCCGAAAAACTCGCCGCCGCCGGCGTCCCCCTGCAAGTCTTCCGCGCCCCCACCGGCCACCTCGGCCCCGACGGCGCCGCCGCCACCCCCCTCGCCCTCCCCACCCTGACCAACGCCGCCCAAGCCATCCGCACCGCCTTCGCCCGCTGACCGCGCTCCGCACAGTGCGCACGCCCCCCCCCGCGCGCAAGCCCAAGTCACGCCCAGCCGCCCTCAGCCCCGCTGCCTCCACCCAGGGGTTCCCTGCGCTCCTGGCGCTGCTCCAGAAGTCTCGGTATCCTCGCCCCAGAGCGAGCCGTTTCGCCTTGCCAGAACCCCCGGCGGCCTCTCGCCATTGGCTCTCGCCAGCTCCATGGCCCGCACCAAGTCCACCTCCCAGCTCGGTTTCGAAGCCAAACTCTGGCTCGCTGCCGACAAGCTCCGCAACAACATGGACGCGGCGTAGTACAAGCACGACGTCCTCGGGCTGATCTTCCTCAAGTACATCTCCGACTCCTTCGAAGAGCACCGCCAAAAGCTCCTCAGCGGCTCCAAGACCAAAACCAGCCCCTACGCCGGCGCCAACGCCGAAGACCCCGACGAATACCGCGCCGAGAACATCTTCTGGGTCCCCCAAGAAGACTGCGGGCCCAACCTACTAGCCAGCGCCAAGCAGCCCTCAATCAGCAAGACAGTCGACGACGCCATGCTGGCCATCGAGCGCAATGCACTTCGGGGCGGGATCTGGCCTACGAAGATTGCGAAGCCCGAAGTATTGACGCTCAACGAGCATTTCGCAGGGACAGTGTCAAGCACGGCTCTCTCAAGATTGATTTCTCCGGGCAGATGGCTAACCTTGGAAGGACAAATCCCTACGCAGACTGAGCCGAGTCTAGACGCCGACTCGCCCGGATACGCGCGGGGTGGGACGTCGGAGGGCTCATTTCGATGGCCTATGCACAATGCCCGGCCGGTCCGCTTCGATCGACGAAAGAACTACATCGCTCTGACTCTCAAGGGCGAACTCTCTAGGCACGAACCACGCTAATGGCGGAAATGAACAAGAACCCTGCAAAGAAGCGGAGTTCCCGCGGGCAGCCCCGGGCCGGGTCCGTTGACATTCACGCTCTCGTCGAAGCCGTGAGGAAGTTCAGCGATGCCCGGGACTGGGCGCAGTTTCACACTCCCAAGAACCTGGCTGCGGCGGTGGCGATCGAAGCAGCGGAGCTACAAGAGCGGTTCCTTTGGAAAACAGATATCGAGGTCGATAGAGAACTCTCCAAAACAGCCAAGCGAACTGGCGTAGCCGAGGAAATTGCCGATGTTGTGATGTTTGCGATGCTCCTTGCCGACCGACTGGGCATAGATCTGGCCAAGGCGATCACCAGCAAGCTCACGGCAAACGCGCACAAATACCCAGTCAATCTCTCTCGAGGCAGCGCCAGAAAGTACACGGAATTCCGTAAACAATGATCATCTACGCCGAAACAAGGAAGAGATTTCTTGACGACGTTGACCTCAACAAGCTGGAAGCACGCCTAGTTGAAGGCTTTAATCGGCAAACTGGGAGCGTGCCCTCCGACCGAAACGTCTGGGCGAACGAGTACGCGCGGTTTTCAAACGCGCTGAGGCGGGCTCGCGTCGATGACGACATGCAGGTTGCTCTTGAATACCACGTTTCTTCAGTGGGCAGGTCTCGGATCGACGTGCTACTCGCTGGCAACGACGGCGAGCGAGACAACGGCATTGTGCTGGAATTGAAAGCCTGGAGCAAGGTTGATGTCTCCGATGTGCCCGAGCTCGTCTTGTCGCCATACGGCGGGGGCCGGCTCGCTCAGCACCCCTGCGTCCAGGCCCGCAAATACAAAGGGCTGATTCTTCGGTTCAATGCCGATATTCGTGAAAATGGTATCAACATACATTCGGCTGCTTACCTCTTCAACCTCGCGCGAAGAGACCCTGAGCCGCTTGAGGATTCGAGATATCAGCACATCATCGACGATTCGCGGCTGTTTCTGGCCGAAGACGCCGAAGAGTTGTCGCGGTACATAGAGAAGCTTGTCCGGCATCGGTCGCGACAGGACGTGCTATTTCTTCTTGAAAAGGGCCGGGTCATTCCCGCGCCTGCACTTGTCGAGCGGGTTGCCAGCATGCTTGACGGCAACGAGGAGTTCGACCTGCTCGATTCCCAAAACGAAGCGTTCCAGGTTATTCGCAGTGCGATTGCAAACGTCGCCGACGCCGCAAAGCGACAGGTATTCATCGTCCATGGTGGACCCGGTACCGGCAAATCAGTGATCGCGGTTAGGCTTCTGTACGAGGTGCTCGCGTCCAAGCGCCACGGATTTTTTATTGCCCCAAACAAGGCTTTTCGAGATACGCTGGTCGAACAGCTCGCCCGAGGCAGCCGTGGTTACCGCGATGATGGTCAGGCACTGTTCCAGTCTTCCTGGAGTTTCCATGGTGCGGACTTCATGAAAGACCGTCTGCACGAGGTTCTCATTATAGACGAGGCTCATCGCCTCAAGGACGAGGCTTACATGTACCAGGGCTTGAGCATGGTCGAGGACATGGTCCGGGCGGCCCGAGTCAGTGTCTTTTTCATCGACGAGACGCAACGGGTCCAATGGAATGACTCAGGCAGCGAGAGTCGTATTCGAGACGCGGCCGTGAAGTTCAAGGCCCACGTACACCCGCCATTCGCGCTCACGGCCCAGTTTCGCTGCGGAGGCTCAGACGGGTATCTAAACTGGCTAGATGACATCCTCCAAGTTCGGGCCACTGGGAATTTCGACAACTGGGCTGATGAGCAATTCGAATTCCGCGTATTCGACGATGCGGAGGAAATGTACTGCGCACTCAAGATCAAGAACGCTTCAAACAAGGCCCGCCTAGTCGCCGGCTACTCCTGGGATTGGCCGACCGAGGGCCGAGAGCGACGGGGACACACGCAGCACGTCACCGTAGGAGGTCTGTCGCTCCCCTGGAACTTCAACGGCGAGAATTGGGCCACTGCCGCCGATGGCATTAGTCAAGTGGGGTGCGTACACACATGCCAGGGTGTAGAATTCGATTGGCTGGGCGTGCTTATTGGGCCCGACCTGCGGTTCGAACAGGGCCAGGTTATCGGAGACCCGGCCAAGCGGGCGAAAACCGACAGCTCACTCAAGGGCTGGAAAAAGGCTCTCCGGGAAGCCAGGGGTAACACCGTTGCCACGGAGGCGGTACTGGCAAAGGTGCAAGCAATTATCAAGAACACATATAAAGTGCTTCTGTCGCGCGGCAGAAAGGGGTGTTTCGTGTGGTGTGCTGACCCTGGACTCCGCCAGTACTTTCGCGACCGTCTCAGGCTGGCATCGAGCACGTTCGCCGGTCAGGCAACTATCACTTCGGCATCTCCCTTGGCTCCGACAACACGTATCGTCGTGAGCCCGCCAGGCAAGCGGTTCGAGGAATGGGTTCCGGTATACGAACTTCGTGCGGCGGCTGGCGGCTTCGGGCCGACTTCCTTAGCGGACTGCATCGGCTGGATCGAAGCGCCACCAGACGTCCGCACGGACGAACAGCACTTCGTTGCGCAGGTGCACGGCCGATCGATGGAGCCACTGATTCCCGATGGCTCACTGTGCCTGTTTCGATTGCATGTTGCCGGTAGCCGCAATGGAAGAATTCTGCTGGTACAACACCACGCGATCAGCGATCCGGACCTTGGCGGCTCCTATACCGTCAAGAAGTATCAGTCGCTGAAGGTGAAAGACGAGGCTGCCCCGGATGACGCAGCATGGACGCATGCCGCCATCAAGCTTGTACCGGCAAACCCTCAGTTCCAGACGATCTGGATCAGCCCGGACCAGGTGGATGAGCTGCGGGTCGTGGCAGAATTCCTGCGAGTGGTGCTGCCAGGTGGAAGTCTCTCTCAGGAGTTGGCATTAAGACGCGAGCGGGACGATTGAGGTTCAGGCGGGCGCTCCGAAGCAGGCGGCCGCAGAGTGTGATCTTGAACATGGCTCCATACCGCTGACGAGCTGGTAGGCTTGCCGGGATAACCATGCAGGTGCTTGAGGAGCTGATCCAGCTCGCCAAGGAGATGGAAGCGGCCCAGGCGCGCGGCGAAGCCCTGGGCCTGTCGGACGAGGAGGTGGCCTTCTATGAGGCCCTGGGCACCAACCAGAGCGCCGTCAGCGCCATGGGCGACGCGGCCCTCAAGGCCATCGCCACCGAACTGACTCGACGCATCAGCACCAGCGTGACCGTCGACTGGCACCTACGCGAAAGCGCCCGCGCCAAGATCAAGGTGCTGGTCAAGCGCATCCTCACCCAGCACGGGTATCCCCCCGACCTCCAGGAAGCCGCCGTGCAGACCGTGCTACAACAAGCCGAACTGCTCTGCGCCGAGTGGGCGTGAGGGCTCCGGGCGGGCGGGAGTACCGAGGGGACTGCGGACACCCCAGGTCGGGCTCCGGTGGGCCCGGGCGCGTAACGGTTGCCGTCCCTTGAGTGCCTAGGACAGCCGTCACAGGACACGCGTCACGGGAAAGACAGAGCCGGGGCAGTCGGCGGGAGCGGAGCCCGGGCGACGGACGGGGAGGACGCTCTGTGCTGAACTGGACCAACGCAAGGAGTAGGCAGCGGCGGCTTGTTGTCGGTTCGCTATCACAACGGGCTA
>JBILNK010000189.1:0-7927 GCA_044375105.1 Planctomycetota bacterium | reverse complement strand
GGCTTCGCTGCGCTGCCGGACTCGGGCGGCGCTGCGGAGCCGAGCCGGCGCTTCGAGCTGCCCGAGATCCCGCGCGACCTGTGCCCCGTGGAGCTGGAGCCCGGGCGGCTGAGCCTGGCGATCGCGGCGGGCGAGCAGGGCCTGTGGCTGCTCGACCTTTCGGACCCCGCGGCGTCCCCGCGCCGCGGCTCGGCTCCGGGCAAGGTGCCCATGGCCCTGGCCGCGCAGGACCTCGACGGCGATGGCCGCCAGGAGTTGCTGACGATCAACCGCTACGACACGAGCTACGGCGTGCTGGGCGGCTTCGACCCCGGCAGCGGCGACTTCGCCCTGCGGGCCACGGAATACGCGGGCCAATCGCCCTTCGCGCTGTGCAGCGCGGACTTCGACGGCGATCGCCGTCCGGACCTGGCGATCGCCAACCGCGATGCCCTGGCGGTCAGCCTGCTGCCGGGCAGCGGCCGGGCCCAGCTCGGTCAACCGGTTTTCTACCAGGCCCTGCGGCTGCCCGTGGGCACGAACCCGCTGGGCTGCCTGCTGGTCGACTTGGATGGCGACGGCCCGCCGGAGGCCCTGAGCCTCGACTCCTCCGCGGGCCGCGCCACGCGCTTCTTGAACCGCTTCGGCCGTTTGGTGGAGCCCCGCTCCGTGCCGGTCGGCCCCTCGCCGCGGCGCGCGGCCGCCATCGACTGGGATGGCGACGGGGACCGCGACGTGGCCGTCCTGCTGGAGCCCACCTCGGGCTCGCTGCTGACCGTGCTGCTGGGCGACGGCGCCGGCGGCCTCGAGCCCGCGGCGGAGCCCTGGCCGGCGGGCCGCGCCAGCGCCCTGTGCGGCTTCGGCCAGAGCGCCGATCGCGGGCTGGCGCTGGCGGACGGAAGCGCCGCGCGCCTGGGCCTGTGGCGCCCCGGGGCCCGCGAGCTGCACTGGACCGACCTGCCGGCGCCCCCCGTGGCCCTGGTGCCCGCCGAGGGGGGCCTGTGGATCGCGGCCGGCGGCGAGCAGCCGGCGCTGCTGTGGGTCCGCGGCCCGGATGGAGCGGGGCGCTTTTCGATCGAGCAGAGGACGCCCCTGCCCCACCCGCCGATCGACCTGGCCTGGCTCGAGACCCGGGCCGGCCCGCGGCTGGCCCTGCTGGCGGCCCTCAGCGGCGACGCCAAGGAGGCGCGGCTGTTCGTGTGCGAGCCCGGGGCAGAGCCGCGCTGGCTGCCCGGTCCGCGCGTGGGGCAAAAGCCGATCCAGTTCGCCGCCGGCGACCTCGACGGCGACGGCGATGCGGACCTGGCCGTCGCCGCGCAAAACCAGCATGCGCTCGAGCTCTACCCCTGGCGCGGCGACGCGCAGGGCTTCGGCCGCTGGCCCGACCTGGGCGCGGGCCTGGGCTGTTTCGCCGTAGCCCTCGGGGACCTGAACGGCGATGGGCGCCTGGACGTGCTGGCGGCCAACGCCTTCTCCCACGACCTGTCGGCGATCTACGCCTTGGCCCCGCGCTGAACGGCCGGGCGCGCATCAACGCGCACTGACAGGCTGAGAAAAAAAAATCGACTCGGTCTGCGCCCGAGCAGTCAGACCAGCCCGTCCGCATGCCTTTGGGCCGCCATCCGGCGGCCGCAGAGGCTGGGATCGTCGCTGCGCGCCGATTTTTTCCCAGCCTCTGAGTACGCCGGTCTAGAGCGCCGAATTCGAACCCGCGGCGGAGGGGCGGAGCGGCGCACAGCGCGCGCCGGGAGCGAGCGGCTTCAACCGCCCGCGGCGAGCTCCTTGCGCAGCTTCTTGAGCCGCGAGCCGAGCGCCTTGGCGCGCCGGCCGGGGGCCTGCTGGCCGAATTCGCGCGAAATCGGCGCCAAGCGCTCGGTCAGCGCCTGGAGGCTTTCGAGATCGAGTCGGCTCGAGCCGCTGTCGTGCTCGGCCAGCCGGCGCTCGACGCTGGTCAATTCTTCGAAGGCCGCCCGGGCCCGCAGGAGCGTGGGATCCTCGCCCACCTTGCGGCGCAGCTCGGCCAGGCCCGCGGCCCGGGGATCCCCGGCCAGGCCCGCTTCCAGGGCTTGGAGGCGCGCCTCGAGCGGGGCCAGGTCCAGGTCCTCGAGGAGCGCCGCGAGCTCGGCGAGCCGCCTTTCGATGCGCAGCTCGATCAGCGGGGCCAGGCGGGTGGCGAGCTCGCGCTCGGGCAGCGCCTCCGCGAGCCGGCGGGCCTCGACCAGCCGATCGGCGCGCAGCGCCGCCCGGATGCCCTGCAGGCTCTCGGGCCAAGCCCACAGGGGCGCGGGCAGCGCTCCAACGACGGCGCTCTCCACGATCGCATCGGTCAAGGCCGCGGGATGGCCGCGCCAGACCAGGTTGCCCGCCGGGTCGAGCAGCACCGCGTGGGGGATGCCGCGCACCGAGAGGGCGCGATGCAGGCGGCGCTCGGGGTCGTAGGCATAGGCATAACGCGCGGCCTTGTCCTGGATCCAGGTCTGGGTGGGCTCGGGGGCTTCACCGGTCACGCCGATGACCTGCAGGCCGCGCGCTCCGAACTGCTCCTGCAGCTCGTTGGCGTGCGGCACCGCAGAAGCGCAGGGGCCTCACCAGTGGGCGAAGAATTCGAGCAGCAGCGCCTGACCGAACAGGTCGTCGCTGCTTTCGGCGGGCGTCTGCTCAAAACCCTCGAGGGCCTCGAGGGGCAGGCGCGGAGCGGCTTCGGCCTGGGTCGCCGGCGCCGCGGACGGATCCGGTTGGGGAGCGGGAGCGGGCGCGTCCTGCTGGGCGATCCAGAACAGCGCGGAGAGCATCGCGTTGGTGTGCATGGCTGGGTGCCGCGCAGGAGCGCGGCGTTGCCAGCATGCTACGGCCCGCGGGCAGGCTCGTGGGCGCAGACGGCCAATCGAGTCCAGGTTTTTATGCGGTCACTCCATGCGGATGGCGGGCCTGCCGCTCCCGAACACCCAGAGCGTGGGCCGCTTCCGGCACCGCAGCGCGGAAGCCTCGCCCCCACGCTTTGCCGAACCTCGCTAGAGTCCGGGCGGGAGCCGCTGCCGCGGGCCATCGCGCGCGGATCTCGGTCCCCACCGGTCCCCTCCAGCCCCCCTGGCTCCACGAGCCCAGACGCCGCCCCCCGTGGCAAGGAGTCCGCCTGATGAGCCCCCGTCCGTGCCTCCGATTGGCCCTGGTCCTCTCCCTCGGCGCCGGCTTGGCCAGCGCCCAGACGCCGATCGCCGAACGCGCCGCACCGAGCTACGTGCCGGGCGAGCTGCTGATCGGTTTCGCGCCCGGGGTCGCCCCGGACGCGCGCCTGGCCGCGCGCGCCGAGCTGGGCGCCGACCTGGCCAGCGTCGTGACCACCGCCGCCATGCGCCAATCGGCCGCGGGCGAGCTCGAGCTGCTGCGCTTGCCCGCCGGGCTTTCGGTCGAGGAAGCCATCGCGGCCGTCGCGGACCAGCCGGGCGTGCGCTTCGCCGAACCGAACTGGATCTACACCCACGGTGCCGCTTCCAACGACACGCTGTTCACCAATGGCTCCCTGTGGGGCATGTACGGCGACCAGTCCTCGCCCGCCAACGCCTTCGGCAGCCAGGCCGCGGAAGCCTGGGCCGCCGGCAACGTGGGCTCGAGCTCGGTCTACGTGGCCGTGATCGACGAAGGCGTGCAGAACACCCACCAGGACCTGGCCGCCAACATCTGGAACAACCCCTTCGACCCGGTCGACGGCCTGGACAACGACGGCAACGGCTACAAGGACGATCGTTTCGGCTGGGATTTCGCCGGCAACAACAACACCACCTATGACGGCACCCAGGACGATCACGGCACGCACGTGGCGGGCACCATCGGCGGCGTGGGCGGCAACGCCAAGGGCGTGGCGGGTGTGTGCTGGAACGTGCGCATCATCAGCTGCAAGTTCCTGGGCAACACGGGCGGCACGACGGCCAACGCCGTGCGCGCCATCGATTACGTCACGGACCTCAAGAACCGCCACGGGCTCAACATCGTGGCGACCAACAACTCCTGGGGCGGCGGGGGCTTCTCCCAGAGCCTCTCCGACGCCATCGGACGCGCCAACACGGCCGGGATCCTGTTCATCGCGGCCGCCGGCAACAACGGCAGCAACAACGATCAGTTCCCGAGCTACCCCGCCAGCTACACCCACGCGAACATCATCGCGGTGGCATCGATCACGAACACCGGGGCGCGCTCGAGCTTCTCCAACTTCGGCGCCACCAGCGTGGACATCGGCGCGCCCGGCTCCTCGATCCAATCGACCCTCCCGAGCAGCAACGGCAGCAAGTACGGTCTGATGAGCGGCACCTCCATGGCGGCCCCCCACGTGACCGGCGCCGCGGCGCTCTACGCCGCCTCGCACCCCGGCGCCAGCGCGGCCCAGATCCGCAGCGCAATCCTCGGCAGCGCGGTGCCGACCGCCTCCTTGAGCGGCCGCTGCACCACCGGCGGTCGCCTCAACGCCAGCTCGTTCTGACCGGTGAGACGGTGAAATGAAGGAAATCGGCTCGGGCTCGCCCCGAGCCGATTTCTTTTCGGCTCTTCAGGAAGTGGTGTGGGTGCCTGAGGGGCTGAAGCGCGCGGCGCTGCTCCTGGCTCTGGACCTCCGGGAGCCCTTGCGCACCAACGCCGACAGCGCCGCCCCCGTTGCATCGATCTGGCGGGTGCGGCGGCGCGATCGGCGATTGAGCTCCAGGAGCTCGGTGGGATCGCCCGACTCGTGTCTGCGGGCTTCCCGGAAAGTCGCAGGGCATCCGTTGCCCACAGGATGCCCCGCAGCCCCGTTCCTCCTGGGGTCGCGTCGGGAGATCAATCCTGGGCCGGAATCGCGCGCAGGATCCCGATCAGGCCCGGGGCGACGCGCAGCGTGCCGGTGGCCGGGGCCCCCGCCGCAGCCGCCTTGCCATCCACGAAGCCGAACGGACGGCGGAAGCTGGCTTCGCTCTGGAGCAGCACCGCTTGGAAGCGCGCCAGGGCGCGGGCGCGGGCCGGCCCGCGCAGGTTCTCGGCCACCAGGGCCAGGCCGGAGAGCAGGTTCTGCGGCACCCCCAGGGTGTCCCCCACGGGCAGGTTCTGGGGGTCGAAGCCCACCACCGTGGTGTCGATCCAGTCGCCCGCGGCGTTCTGCTGGCCGGTGAAGTGCACGTGGGCCGCGGCCTCCAGCCGGGCCTCGATCTCGGCGGACAGCGCCGGGTCGAGCTGTGCGATCTTGGCCGCGATCTGCCAGCAGCGCACCTGGTCGGCGGCGATGTTGCCGCCGAAGGCCAGGGCCTCGTCCCACAGGGGCCCGAAGCGCTCGAGGCCCGAGAGGGCCAGCTCGCGGAAGACCGGCTGCTCGGGCTCGGCGGTCCACATCTCGACCGCCCGGGCTCCGTAGTGCCCGTATTCGTCGTCGAAGCCCGGGTCGATGCGGTCCCAGGTGCCGGCCCAGTGGTGGTAGAGCTCGAGGCGATGCACGGCCTCGACGGCCGCCTCCAGGGCGGCGGCTTCGGCCTCCGAGGGCGCGCCGGCGCGCAGCACCCCGCGGCTGCCGAAGGCGCGCACCCAGCGCGCGGGCACGTCCAGGCGCCGCAGCTCGACCGTGCTCGTGTCGGTGGCCCCGCTCTGGGGCACGAACTTGGCCGCCACGCTGCCGTCGGGCAAACGGCCGTGTGCGAGGGCCGCCAGCGCCATGCGCCGAGCCGCTTCACGCGCGCGATCGCGGCCCGCCTCGGGCCCGAACTCGCTCCAATCGAGCAGGAACTCGAGGTGCGCGGCGATCTCGACCGGCTGCTCGTCGAGCGCGGCATCCTCGACCGGATCGTAGAGCCGCGGCAGGCCGGTGCCGGGATGCACGGCCAGCTCCAGATAGTCCGCCAGATAGTTCAACAGGGCCGCTTCCCAATCGGCCCGGGGCTCCAGGCTGAAGGCGCGCAGGAGCTGGGAATACAGCGGGTGCAGGGACACGCGCCGACCGGGGTTGCCTGCGAGGCGGCCGGTGTCCGCCGCCGGCGCGCCGACCACGAAGGCGGTCGCGCGCGGGCCGCTTCGGTCCAGGGCCCCGGCCAGCCAGGGTTCGAACAGCTCGACCAGGCGCTGGGCCACCTGCGCTCGCTGCTCCTGCTCGTCCGGTTGCGGCAGGGGCACGCGCACCGAGAGCTTCCGGGCCGCGCCGTCCCCGGCGGGCGCTTCGATGCATAGGCGCAGGCGCGGCAGCAGCGCGGGCTCGACCTCCGTCAGGCGCCACTCGAAAGCCTGGAAGCCCGCGACGTCGCCCTGCGCGACCAAAACTTCCGCGCCGCGCCCGTCGCGCAGCAGCAGGCGTGCGCCGCCCGCCAGCTCGCCGGAGATCGTCAGTCCGAGCAGCGCCCCGGGCAGGGCCGCCAGGGGCTGCTCGACGGCGCTGGCGGCCGGCAGCCGCAGCTCGCCGGCGGCGGATTCCAGCTCGGGAGCGCCGGCCCGCACGCGCCACCAAGGCAAGCGCCCCGCGGGCCGGCGTCCGGGCCCGAAGGGATCCCGGAAATCGCCGCCAAAGAGCGCCTCGAAGGCGGGCTCCATCCCCGCGGGCCCAGCGCCCGATTGGCCCCGTGCGGCGGCCGCTGAGGCCAGGCCGAGGCCGAACGCCAGCAGCCAAGCGGGCCAGGGTCTCACAGCGGCGTCACCTGCACGGTGCCGAGGTCCAGGCATTCGGCGCGCAGCTCCTGGGCCGCGACCCACTGATAGCGCGCGATCGGACGATTTTCGGGATCGAGCTGCTCGAGCAGGATCGAGGCCTCCGCGTAGGGCACCTTCTCATCGAGCGGCAGCAGCATCTGGAAGCTGCCGTCCGGCTCGGTCTGGAAATAGAACTCGAATTCGCGACGGAAGAAGACGCTGCGCGCCTTGGCGACGCCATGGAAAGTGCGTCGATAGAGCGGCCGGCCGCTCGGATCCGCCAGGCGCCCGAGCAGGATCAGCTCGGACTCCTCGAAGGGCAGCGCGGCGGCCACGCTCTCGCCGGCGGCCCTAGGGCCTCTTACGGCCAGCGGGGCCCGATCGCTGCCACCAGGCCGGCGCGCCACCAGCTCGAGCTCCGTGCCGACGCCGACGCGCGGCACGGAGAGCCGCCCGTCGTCGGTCAGGTACACGACCGGGGCGCTGGCTCCCTCGCCGAGCGTGCGCACCAGCACCTCCACCCGGCCGCAGGGCACACGGCCGTCCGCGCGGGTCAAGCTGATCTCGAGGCTGCCGAACGGCGTGCTTGCGAGGGCGACGACCTCGGTCGGCAGGTTTTCGAGGTCGAGCGGGATCCGCTGCGGCCGCGCGAAATGGCCGAAGGGTTCGAGCTCGAGGCTGCTGCCCTCCTCCAACCTAAAATTGAGCTCGTCCAGCAGGTCCAACTGGCCGCTGCCGCCCGGGCCGTCCACGGGCGCGGCGCGCACGCGGCGGCGCTCGCTGCCGACGATCTCGCTCACGCAGACCGCCGAACCCGGCAGGGCGCGGTCCTCGGCGTCGGTCAGCGAGAGGCGCAGGGTGCCGCGATCGCGCACCCGCACCTCGGTGCCAGCGGCATCGGGCTGCCTCAGGTTGCGCATGTCGCACAGCACACCCTGGCGCACCAGCACCACGCAGACCCCCTCGGGCCAAGCGGGGACCGGCGCCAGGCCCTCCGCATCGGCGGCGAGGCGCTGGCCCAGGAAGGCCATCTGGGTCAGGGAATCGCTGTCGAGCAGGCCCAGGCGCCCGAGCGCGGCGCGCGGCACCTCCGCTTCGAAGACGTAGTGCACCTCGGCGCCCGGCAGAGGCTTGCCCTTGCCGTCGAGGGCGCGCACGGGATTGAAGGCCGCGGCCGGCGGAGCGGACTGGGCGGCGGGCGCCTGGGCCAGCAGGCCTGAAGGTGGCGCGGCGAGCAGGACGGCGGCCAGGCACAGACCGGTCGCGAGGGGCAAGCGCCCGGCGCGGGCGGCGCGTGACCAAGAAGAGTGCGGGCGTC
>JBILNK010000042.1:0-26791 GCA_044375105.1 Planctomycetota bacterium | reverse complement strand
CGTCCTCGGGGGTCAGGGAGTAGCGCGCCACCACCGCCCCCAGGCGCTCGCGGACCCGGCCGCGCACGCGCGCCAGGCGGCGGCTGATCTGGGCCTCGCTGACCCCCAGGGACTCGGCCACCTCGCGCCCCGAGCGGCTCTCGAGCACGCGCAGGCGGAAGACCTGGAAATCGAGGAATTCCACCTCGCGCTCGACCTCCCGCAGGGCCGCTTCGACCTTGGCCCCGAAGACCAGGGACTCGTAGGCCTGGTCGGGCGCCGGGCTGCCGTCGTCCATCGACAGGGCCGCCTCGAGCTCCTGGGGCCGCCGGCCGCCGCCGCGCTTCTGGGCCAGGCGCCGGTCGAACTCGTCCGACAGGGTGTAGCGCGCGATCGCCAGCAGCCAGGTCGAGAACTTGACCCCGCGGCTCGGATCGTGGCTGTCGATCGCCTGGGCCAGGGCCGCCAGGGTCTCCTGGGACAGGTCCTGGACCGTCTCGAAACCGATCTGCCCGCGGCCCCAGCGCTTGAGCTGGGCGCGCACGATCGGCCCGAAGACCTCCCAGAGCTCGAACCAGGCCTTGGGGTCGCGGGCCCGCAGGAGCCCCAAAAAGCCGGTGGTCGGGTCGCTGATCATGGGTGGGGAGGGACGGCCGGACGCCTACGCCGCCCGGGGGTCGAAATTGCCGAACACCCGCCGCCGGGAGCCAACTTACCCGCCCCCCGCGGCCCCGGGGGGCCCCGGACCGACGCCGGAACGGGCCGTCCCGGGCGGCGCCAGCGAAATCCGGGGGGGCGGCTTCCCAACAAGGGCTCCGGAGCCGCACAGGATCGCCCGGTGGCCGCCCCGCACAGGCGGGGCCCGGGCGGCGCCGACGGCGCTGACCCCACCCAAGCACCACGCCATGTTCTGCCTTGTGAAGCACGCTTTCCGCGCCGTCGTGATCGGCGGCCTGGTCCTCGGGGCCGCGACCCTCGGCACCCGCGCGATGATCGGCTCGGAGCGCACCGACGCGCTGATGGGCGGCCTCCAGGAAAAGCTGCACGCCGCCATCGATCGCCACATCGACGAGCCCACCGCCCTGCGCGCCCAGCTCAAGGAGCTGGAGAGCCAATACCCCGCCCGCATCGCCCAGCTCTCCGGCGACCTGGCGGAGGTGCGCGAGCAGATCGCCCGCACCGGCCGGGAGCAGGCCGTGGCCCTGCGCGTGGTCGAACTGGCCGAGCGCGACCTCTTGGCCATCGGCCAGGGCCTGCCGGCCGAGAACGGCCTGCGCCCGGCCAGCTACGGCGGCGCCCTGCTGCCCGGCGCCCAGCAGCTCGAAGCGCGCCGCCAGCAGATCCAGCAGACCAAGCTGGTCTACCACAGCCGCGCCAGCGACGCCGCCCGCGAGAGCGAGCTGCTGGCCGCCCAGCAAGCGCGCCTGGAGGAGGCCCTGGGCCGCCTGCAGCACGAGCAGGCCGAGTTCCAGGCCAAGCTGACCCAGATCGAGGGCCAAGTGGATGCGATCGCTCGCAACCGCCGCCTGATCGAGATGATGGAACAGCGCCAGAAGTCCCTCGAGGAAGCCTCGCGCTACGAAGCGGTCAGCCTGGATCACCTGACGGCCAAGCTCGACGAGGTGAGGAGCCGCCAAGAGGCCGAACTCGATGTGCTGGCCAGCAGCGACAAGCGCGTCGACTACGAGGACCAAGCGCGCCTCGAGCTCGAGCAGGAGCAAGAGGCCCAGCGCCTGATCGAAACGCTCCACCAGAGCAGCGGCCTGCAGGTCCTGCCGGGCGGACGCTGATCCGCTGAGGCCGAGCGGCCCCGGGGCAACCCGCGGCCAGAGAACCGACCCGGGGCCCCGTGCCTTCGGGTCGGCGCTAGAAGGGAAGAAGAGCGCGGCCGCCAGCGGGAAGTCCCGCTGGCGGCCGTTTTTCTTTTTTATTCCGGAATCGGAGCGGGGCTGTGGAAGGCAAGCCGCGGGAGTTCGGGCGGCTGGAAGCGAACGCAAGCACTCTCGGTGCAGTGCGCGACGCGCAGCGGGTTCGCTCTCGGCTCTGGACCTCCAGGGGGGCCCTTGCGCTCCGCCGCCGATCCCGCCGCCCCGTTGGGTGCGGCGGCGCGATCGGCGACGGAGCTCCAGGGCCTCGGAGCTGCCTGTTTCCTGGGGTCTGTTTCGACCCTGACGACGGGGCTGGACCGGGTGGCTCGTGATTCGAGAGCGCGTCCACAGTCCCGGGACGGATCGCCGGATGCTCTCAGAGCGGAGCGGAACCCATGAGGGACCTTCGCTGCTCCGGCGCGGGCTGAGCTCCGGGCTGAGCTACGGGCCCGGCAGCGGGTCGACGAGGGATAGCGCGGGCCACCGGCGGTGCCTCGCGCTGCTGGTGCTGGGGCGGCTGAGCGCAGCTTCTGCGCGGGAACTCGAGGCCAGCGAAGCGCGAATATCCGGCGGCCGCCTGCGGATCTTCCAGGCGGGGCCACGGGTCCAGGGCGCCGGGTGCCGCAGCGCGAATTTCTTGCCCTCGACGAGCGCCGACCGATCGGCCGGCGGCCAGCCCGGCTAGAACTCTAGCCATCGGAGCCATGCCCATGGATGCGCAGCGACCCTCCACTCGGACCCGAAAGGTCCTGGCCTTCGGCCTCGGCCTGCTCGTTTCCTCGCCGCTGTGGGCCCAGGAGGCGCGGCCCCCCGCGGCCTTCCTGCCCAAAGACAGCGCCGTATTGATCGAGCTCTCCGGCGGCGCCGAGGTCATCGCCGCGCTCGAGCGCGTGCCCCTCGGTCCGCCCTGGACGCCGCCGCCGGCCGGCCGCGCGCCCTGGCGCCGCGAGTACGAAGCCCTCGAAGGGTTCCTGGGCGCGCCCCTGCCCGAGGTGCTGGCGCGGCTCGCCGACCGGGGCGCGGCCCTGGGGCTCGTGCCGAGCGGCGCGGATTGGCAGGCCTGTCTGGTGCTGTGGGCCTCGGACGCCGAGCGCAGCCGGAGCGAGCTCGAGCGCCTGCTGGACGAGGTGGCGCGGCGCTACGGCGTTCCCAAGCTGTTCGAACAGCCCAGCGAGCGCCGCGGCGAGGCCGAGCTGTGGGCCATCGGAGAAGAGCTGTGGGTGGCGCGCCAGGGCCCGCGCATCCTGGCCAGCGGCTCGCGGGCCCTGCTGCTCGAAGGGCTCGACCGCCTGTCGCAACCGGGTGCCTTTGGGCTCTTGGAGGAGCCGGGTCCCAGCCGGGCCCGGGCCCTGCCCGCGCCGGAGCGCGGCCTTTGGATGTGGCTCGATCCCAAGCGCTTGCGGGGGGCGCGCACGGACATCGACTGGAACGGCCTGGATGGGCTGCTGACCAAGCCGGAGGGCCTGCTGAGCCTGGGCGCCGGCCTCGCTTGCCTGCCGCGGGCCACGGACTGGGCCCTCAGCGCGGAAGTCGAGGACGGCGCGCTGCGGGTCGCGTTCGGCGGCTTCGGACTGGACGCGCTGCGCCCGGGCCTCCTGCCCACGGCGCCCACCTCGCCGCGCGAATTCCTTCGCCATCCGGAGAATCTCGGCCAGGCGCTGCTGCACCGCGACTGGCCCACGGCGACGCGCGAACGCGGCCGGCTGTTCGAGCCCGGCGCCCTGGCGCAGTTCTCGGCCAAACTCGAAGAGCTGCAGATCTTCTTCGGCGGCCTGCGCCTCGGCGAAGACGTGCTGGCGCGCCTCTCGCCCTGGTGGCAGGTGGCCCTGCGGCCGGTGCCGTTCCCCGCGGGCACGGCCCCGGGCCTGCCGCTGCCGGGGGCGGTCCTGTTCCTCGAGGTCCCCGACGACCCGCGCCTGGCGCACGCCCTGGAAGCCGCCTTCCAGACCCTGATTTCGCTCAGCAACGTCGAGAGCGCCCAGCAGGGCCGGCCGCCCCTGCGGCTGGCCGCCAAGCTGGCCGGGCAGCGCTCCTATTCCGTGGCCACGCCCATGCCGCTGGCCGAGGGCGAGGTCGGCGATCTGCGCTACAACCTGGCCCCGGCGTTATGCCTGACCGACGGCGGTCTGCTGCTCGCCAGCCACGAGGCGCTTTTGCTGGACGTGCTCGACGAGCTCGAAAAAGCGGCGCCCCTGGCCGCTCCCGCGGAGGTCCTCGAACTCTCCGGCGCCGAGCTCGCGGACTGGGCCGAAGACCAGGTCAGCGGCCTCGAGCTGCTGGCCCGACTGCGCGGCCAGCGCCAGCCGCTCGGCCCTTGGATCGAATGGCTGCAGAGCCTGTGGCTCGAAGCGCGGGTGGATTACGGCCCGGACGCGATCCGCTTCGCCGCCCGGCTGGAGCAGCGGCCGTGACCTCCTGCGACGCCAAGCTGCTGGCCCCCTACGGCGCCGGACCGGGGACCTTCGGCCCCGCCGAGGCCGCGCACCTCCTGCGCCGCGCGGCCTTCGGAGCGAGCCCGGAGCGCCTCGGGCGCGCCGTCTCCGCGGGCCTCGAAGCGACCCTGGAGGAGCTGGTGGCCGCGGCCGCCGACCCCGCTGCGGACCCCGAACGGGCCCGCATCGAAGCCTTCGGGCTGCTGCCGCTGGTGCAGGCGTTCCTGGTCGGCCGCGCGCTGTCGCCGGACGGCAGCGCGCCGGCTCGAGCGCGCCTCGCGGAACGGCTGATGTGGGTCTGGCACGGGCACTTCGCCACCTCGGACCACAAGGTGCGCGATCCGGTGCTGATGCATCGCCAGCTCGAGCTGCTGCGCCGGCTGGGGGGCGGCGATTTCCGCGCGTTGGTGCGTGCGTTGCTGGTCGACGGAGCCATGCTGGTCTGGCTCGACGGCGCGCTCAACACCGCCGGCGATTCCAACGAAAACCTGGCCCGCGAACTCCTGGAGCTGTTCTGCTTGGGGCGCGGCAACTACACCGAAATCGACGTGCGCGAGGCCGCTCGCGGCCTGTCCGGCTGGCGCGTCGAGGGCCGCCGGGTCTGGTTCGACCCCGAGCGCTTCGATGCGGGCGAAAAGCGCCTGCTAGGCCAGCGCGGGCCCTTGGACGCGATGGGCGTGGCCGACGCTGTGCTGGCCCATCCGGCCGCGCCGCGCTGGGTCGCGCGCCGGCTGATCTCGAGCTTCGTGTGCGATGCGCCCTGGCCGGAGCTCGAAGCCGAGCTGGCCGGGGAGCTCGTGCGGCGCGAGTTCCAGATCCTGCCGACACTGCGGACCCTGCTGGCTTCCAAGGCCTTCTTCGACCCCGCGGTGCGCGCCAACAAAATCGCCTCGCCGCTCGAATTCGTGCTGCGCGCCCGCCACGCCCTGGACCTCGAGCTGGCCCCGGAAGCTGCCGTGCGGCTGTGCTCCGCCGCGGGCCAGGCGCCGCTCCTGCCGCCCTCGGTCAAGGGCTGGGACGGCGGGGCCGCCTGGGCGCACCAAAACGCCTGGCTGGCCCGCGGGCGGGCCGCCGTCGAGCTGGCTCGCCTGGCCGGCGAGCCGCCGGGGACCGAGCCCCTGGATGTGGCGCGCGCCTGGGCCGCAGCCCTCTGGCCCGGGGCCGGAGAGCCCGCCTGGTGGCCGGCCCTCGAAGCGGCCCTGCGCCGCGCGGCCCCTGAGCCCTGCGGACCGTTCATCGCCGAGGCTCTGCTGCGCGCCCCAGAGGCCCATCTGATCTGATCGGCGGCCGGTCCGCCCCGCGCCATACCGCCTGCGGCCGGCCGGAAAAGACTCAGACTTGAAAAGACATCGACTCGGCTCCGCCGGAGCGGTCAGACCGGCCCGTCCGCATGCTCTCGGGCCGCCATCCGGCGGCCGGAGCGGCTGGGATCGGCGGCGCGCGCCGATCCCAGCCCCGGAGCCACCCGATCCCGAGCGCTCCTGCACGACACCCGCCCCTCGCTCCCCAACTGCACGCCATGCTCTGCCGACGCCAATTCCTGATCCGTGGCCTCTCCGCCGGGCTGATCCTGCCCCTGGCGGCGGGCTTCAGCGCGCGCGCCGCGGCCGAGGGGCGCGTGCTGGTCGTGGTCCAGCTCACCGGCGGCAACGACAGCCTCAACTGCGTGCTGCCCCTCGATCAGGAGCGCTGGTATCGCGAGCGTCCCACGCTCTCCGGCGTGGCGGCCAAGTCCCACCGGCTGGCGGACGGGCTGGGCCTGCATCCCGCGCTGTCCGGGCTGGCGGAGCGCTTCCGGCGCGGGCAGGTGGCGCTGCTGCACGGCGTGGGCTATCCCGGGCCGGACCGCTCGCACTTCCGCTCCCTCGACATCTGGCACACGGGCCGCGTGCCCGGGGATCCGCGCGGCCCCCGCGAGGCCCAGGAGCGCCAGGGCTGGCTCGGCCGAGCCGCGGCGCGCCTCACGCCGGCGGCGGATCCGGCGGCCCTGTTCGTGGGCGCCGGCCAGCCGCCCCTGGCCTTCTTCGAGGGCGGACGCGCGCCCGCGGCCGTGGCCGGCCAGGAGTCCCTGGAGCAGCCCGGCGCGCTGCCCGAAGCCCTGCTGGCCGCCTTGGAACAGCCAAGCGGCTCCGGCGCCCAGGCCCTGCTGGCGGACGCCAGCCGCGCGGCGCGCCAGCTCGGCCGCCTGCTTGAACAAGCGGCCCGGCTCGAGCCGCGCGCACCCTGGCCCCGGAGCGGTCTGGCCGATCGCCTGGCCCTGGTGGCGCGCTCGATCCGCCTCGGGCTGCCGCCGCGCATCTACGGCGTCGAATTGGACGGCTTCGACACGCACCTGAGCCAAGCGCGACCCCACGAGCGCCTGCTGACCGAGCTGGACGGCGCCCTGGCCGCCTTCCTGTCCGAGCTCGAATCCAGCGGCGACCTCGACCGCGTGGCCGTGCTCGTCTGGAGCGAATTCGGCCGCCGCGTCCACGAGAACGGCAGCGGCGGCACCGACCACGGCGCCGCCGCCGCGGTCTGGCTCCTGGGCGGCACCGTCTCCGGCGGCGAACACGGCCAACGCCCCGACCTCGCCCAACTCGAGGACGGCGACGTGCCCCACACCACCGACCTGCGCACCCTCTACGCCAGCCTCGAACACGACTGGCTCCGCCTGACCCCCGAAAACCACAAATCCCCCCTCACCACGCCCCTGACCCTGTTCCGCTGACAGGCCCTGGGCCACGCCACTCATTCCTGCACGCCCTGGCAACCGCTGGAGCACCCTGAAGGATCAGCGAGCTCGTGGACCTAACTTGGAATTTCCCCCCCAAAATAAAGCAATCATCCGCGCAGTAATAAAGTAATAATTAAATCATAACCATGAACAAATCTTTACTCAGAATCGTAACGAACTCTTACGGCCAATTCAAGAACATCCTTGAGGCTAAGTAAACGGATGCCCTTTTGTTCTGCGAACTCTACGGCCCCTTTTGTGAAGCCGCCTAGGCCGACAACCATGCTTCCTGTCCTGGCTCCCGAACTCCCTGGAGCTCACGCACAGGTGCTGGAGGAACTTGATTGCCCCAAGCCTTGCACTGAACGATGGTCGTCGCCCCATCCCGCTTTAGGACAAGATCAACCCCACCGTCGCCGCTGGCGGGCGTCACTCTTACGTCGTATCCGAGTCGGAGCATTAACTTTCCGAATGCGACCTCGAACTGATGCCCAGACATACGCGTCCAGTACTCTCGCCTTGAGAGCTCCAGACCTTCAATCGTCCTCTGGTAACGAATCTCCGCAGACCGGAATTCAACTAGGCGCGGATTCTCAACTCGTAGCTCATTTAACTTACGCTTCTTATTTCCAATCTGCCATGCATACTCACGCCTCGAAGAGAAACTGACGATCAGCACGGCAACGAAGGAGCATACAGCCATAGATAATAGAGATATAAACACCGAATCGAAAGATTTCATCGAATAGCCACCGACTGCACATGCCCCCATCGTAAGAAAATAGCCAAAACAGCCCGATAGCCCCATCCAATCCGCTTCGCTTGCTTCCATTTGCTTAATTTCATTGGCAAGAGTTCGCTCACCCTTTAGCAATTCCTCCGTGAGCCCGTAATCTTCAGGAATCGGACGCTTCGGAACATCAATTATATCCGACATCAGGACACCATCAGAGCGATTACTACTTTCCGCCAAACCGACAGGGTCACATACAAGAAACCAATCCGACGTTGATAACATGCAGAATTACATGCGTTTGAATTTACCTTTTTATATATTTTTATAAGACTTACAAACGACTCAAACAAAATAAAATAACTGCAGGACTTTAACTTCGCTAGGCTATGTGTCCACATGGGTGCAGCCCTCGATTCGGGGTACTCAACGATGATTCCTATAGCGCTACCAAGTCTACCTCGTTGCATGATGCGGTCAAGATGTCCAACAGGAATAGAGACCATGGATTGACAATAGAAAGTGTAATTCTCTTTGCAGACTGTGATGAAGTTCGATCGTTCGCTCACGGTAGCGTTTTCGCCGAGAGAGTAACTTCGGGCCGCTGTCCGGCCTCGGTGCTGGAGCTGGTGGCCTGGGTCGGTAGGTGAAACGTATCGGCGTGTTGCCGGGGGGGGGTGCGAGGTGTCGGGATCGTGCCGGCATCGCGGGCGCGCTTCAGCCGGGGGAGGCGGTTTCGCCGCGGGCGAGGCGTTCGACGCCTTCGGCGTCGAGGGAGTGGGCGAAGATCGGTTCTTCGTAGGCGCCGAGGGCGCGGTAGAAGGCTTGGGCGGGTTCGTTCCAGGCCCGGGAGGCCCACCAGAGGTAGCCTTTGCCTTGGCGGCGGACCTCTTGGGCGCAGGCCACCATCAGGGCGCGGCCGATGCCCAGGCGGCGGTGGCCGTGGCCCACGTGCAGGTCGCTCATGTAGAGCCCGTCGCTGCCCCAGCCGGTTTCGTAGGCGGGCAGCAGCATGGCGTAGCCGACCACCTGGCCCTGGTGCTCCGCCACCAAGACCTGGAACTTGGGGCGCGGCCCGAAGCCGTCGCGTTGCACCACCTCGGCCGGGAACTGGTCGGAGGGATCGCCCTGGTGGGCGTTGAGCTCGGCGGCCAGGGCTGCGATGGCGGGGGCGTCCTCGGGGCGCGCGGGGCGCACTTGGACGGTTGGGGCGGGCGGGACGGAGCTCGCGGAGCTCGAGCCCGCGGAGCCGGCGGCACCCGAGCTGGTCGCACCCGAGCCGGTGGCGCCGGAACTGGAGTCGGCTGAGGGGGCGGCGCCGGAACCGGTGGCGGGGGCCGCTTGCCGCGGGCGGTCGGAGGCATCCATCAGTGTCCGCCGGGAGCGGTCCGAGCGGCGCGCCCTGGCGCGGCTATCGGGACTCCGGGCGAGAGCCTAGGCTAACCGCCATGGCCGGGACCGGGCTGCCGTTCTTGAAACTCGAAGGGGCGGGCAACGACTACCTGTTCTTCGATGCGGAGGCCCTGGGGCGCGAGCGGGCCCAGTGGCTGCGCGGGGCGGCCCCGCGGCTGGCGCCGCGCTGGTGCCACCGCCACTTCGGGGTCGGCGGGGACGGGCTGGTGCTGTTCGGGCCGGAGGGCGCGGTCGATGCGCGCCTCGAGATGTGGAACGCCGACGGCTCCCGCGGGCGGCTGTGCGGCAACGCCCTGCGCTGCGTGGGCCGGCTGCTGGCCGAGCGCCAGCCCGGGCGGGACGGCTTCCTGCTGGCCTCCGACGCGGGCGCCCACCGGGCGCGGGTGGAGCGGCCCGCGGGACTGGAGCCGTCGGTGCGGATCGAGCTGGCGGCGCCGCGCTTCGAGCTCGGGCAGATCCCGGTCGATGTGGGCCAGCTCGAGCTGCTGGCCCCCCCCGACGGCGGACCGGCCCGGGTGCGGCTCTCGGCCGCCCGCGGCGCTTGGGAGGGCCTGGTGCTCTCCGTGGGCAACCCGCACCTGATCCTGCCCCTGGCCGAGCCCCCCCTGGGCTTCCCCGTGGGCCGTTTGGGCGCCGAACTCGAGCGCCATCCGGCCTTTCCCGAGCGCATCAACGTGGGCTTCCTGCACCTGGCCGAGGACGGCCGGATCCGCCTGCGCACCTTCGAGCGCGGCTCGGGCGAGACCCTGGCCTGCGGCTCGAACGCCGTGGCCGCCGTGGTGGCGCTGTGCTCCCTGGGCGCCTGGCCCCGCGGCCGGGAGGCGCGCCTGGAGATGCCCGGCGGGGTGCTCGAGGCCAGCTGGTCACAGACCGGCAGCCTGTGGCTCGGCGGCCCGACCCGGCGGGTCTTCGCGGGCGAGCTCGACCGCCAGGCCGCCGAGGACTTTGCCGCCGAGATCCTCGCCGCCGGAGATCTCGTCGGAACGGTCGCGCCGTCCTAGGTTGCCCGTACACCGCCGCCTATGCCCCACCGCCTCCTGACCTTCCTGGCCCTATGCCTGCTGGCCGCCGCCTGCGGCTCCGGCGGGCAACGCCCCGCGGCGACGCCCGCGCTGGCCCCCAGCGGGCCCCAGGGCGCCCCCGAGTCCCCGAGCAGCCCGCCCGCGATGACGCCCCCGGAACCCCAGCGACCCGAGCGCGTGGTCAAGACCGACGCCGAGTGGAAGGAGCTGCTGAGCGCGGAGGAATACCGCGTCACACGCCGCTCCGGCACCGAGCGGGCCTTCACCGGCCGCTACTGGGACACGAAGACCGTCGGCACCTACCAGTGCGTGTGCTGCGCGACGCCCCTGTTCCGCTCGGACACCAAGTTCGATTCGGGCTGCGGCTGGCCCTCGTTCTTCGAGCCGCTGCCCGGCGCCAACCTGGTCGAGCTGCGCGACACCTCCCACGGCATGATCCGCACCGAGGTGCGCTGCCGGGTCTGCGACGCGCACCTCGGGCACGTGTTCCCCGACGGTCCGCCGCCCACCGGCCTGCGCTATTGCATCAATTCGGTGTCGCTGCTGCTCGAACCCGATCCCGAGGAGCGCTGAGCCGGTGGGCGAGCTGGAGGTCGAGCCGCGCGGCGGCGTGCGCGCCGAGCCGCCGGCGGGTTACGTGCCCGCGGACGCCGGGGCCCTGCGGCTCGGGCCCGAAGACTGGGGCAGCGCGGTCCACTGGGACGGGCGCGGCAAGTCGCCCCTCGAGCCCCTCTCGCCGGGGCTGTTCCGCTATCGCCCGGTCAGCGCCGCCTGGGCGCGGCGCTTCGCGGCCGAAACCCGGCGCCTGCGCGCCTGGTCCGTGGCCCGCGGCCAGCTGCCCGCGCCCGCCAATTCGCTCAGCGACTACGGCTTCGACCTGGCGCCGCTGGGCTTTCGCCCGTTGCTCGAAGCGCTGCTCGAACGCGCCATCGAACCCTGGCGCGAGCGCCTGTTTCGCGAGCTGCGCCTGGCGCCGCTCGATCAGATCCACGGCTTCGTCGTGGAGTACGGCCCCGGGGCCGATGCGGACCTCTCCTACCACGTCGACCAGAGCGAGCTGACCCTCAACCTGTGCCTGGATGGCGACTTCGTGGGCAGCGAGCTGTGCTTCGCGGGCCTGCGCTGTCTGGCCCATCGCCAGGAGGCGCCGGAGCCCAGCGAGCGCCTGCCGGTCGAGGCGCTCCTGCACGCCGGCGCCCTGCGGCATTGGGTCGAGCCGATCCAGGCGGGCCGGCGCACCAACCTGATCCTGTGGGCCACTTCGGAGGGCCGCGAGCCTCACGGGAGCCTCAGCGGCAATCCGGCCTGTCCCGCTTGCGCGCGCCGGGGCGCGGGGCCGAGCGCATCCTGACGCTCGCGCCGGCCCGATCCCGGCCGGGCAGACAGAGGCTCTGCATCAACTCGGCGCGCAGCGGCGATCCCAGTTCCTGTGGCCGCCGGATGGCGGTCCAAGGGCAGTGCACGGGCCGCTGCGACGGCGCGGGCGCAGCCCGCATCGATCGTCCCTCGACCCGTCAGGCGCCCGCGCCGCTGCCGAGCCAATCGAAGTGCTCGAAGGGGCCATCCGGGGCCCCGAGGCGTTGGAAGGTGTGCGCTCCGAAAGCGTCGCGCTGGGCCTGCACCAGGTTTTGGGGCAGGCGCGGCGATTGGAGCGCCAGCAGCGTCTGGTGGCTGGCTGCGAAGGCCGGCACCGGGATTCCGGATTGAGCGGCCGCGGCGACCACCCGCCCGAGGGTCCCGAGGTGCGCGCGCAGGAGCTGCCTGAAATTCGGAGCCAGGGCCAGGTGCTCGAGGTTCGGCTGCTCGAGGAAGGCCCGCCGGATCTCGTCCAGGAAACGCGCGCGGATGATGCAGCCGCCCTTCCAGATGCGGGCCAGCTCGTGGAGCTGCAAGTTCCAGCGGTATTCGGCGGAAGCCCGCGCCAGCAGCTCGAAACCCTGGGCGTAGGCGGCCGCCTTGAACAACAGCAGCGCGTCGTGCACGTCCTGTGCGCTGACCGCCAAGGGGCGCGGCGCGGACGCGGGCTGGGCAGCGGCGAAGCGCTGGCGCAGGGCGTGCTGGCTGGAGAGGATGCGCGCATCCAGGGCCGCGGCGATCGATGGGATCGCCACGCCGAGGTCCAAGGCTGCCTGCACGGTCCACTTGCCGGTGCCCTTCTGCCCGGCCTTGTCGAGCACGCGATCGATCAGCGCGCCGCCGTCCGGCTCGCGCGCCGCGAAGATCTTGGCGGTGATCTCGATCAGGAAGCTCTCGAGCGGCCCCTGGTTCCAGGCCGCGAAGGTCGCCTCCAGGCGCTGGTTGTCGAGCCCCAGCCCGCGGTGCAGCAGGTCGTAGGCCTCGGCGATGCCCTGCATGTCGGCGTATTCGATGCCGTTGTGCACCATCTTGACGTAGTGCCCGGCGCCGCCCGGGCCCACGTGGGTCACGCAGGGACCGTCGCCCGTGCGCGCCGCGATCGCCTCCAGCACCGGCGCCAGGTTGCGATAGCCCTCCGGATCGCCGCCGGGCATCAGCGCAGGACCGCGCCGCGCGCCCTCTTCGCCGCCGGACACGCCCATGCCGAAGAACGACAGGCCGCGCGCGCGCAGGCGCTGCTCGCGGCGCAGGGTGTCCTCGTGCCAGGTGTTGCCGCCGTCGATCAGCACGTCGCCGCGGGCGCACAGGGGCGCCAGGGCCTCGAGCACCTCGTCCACCGCGGGCCCCGCGGTGATCATGATCAGGATCCGGCGCGGCGGTCGCAGGGCGGCGACGAAGGCTGGCAGCTGCTCGTGGAATTCGAGGCGCGCTGCGCCGTGGCGGCGCACGAATTCATGACCGTGCTCGGGGCGGCGATCCCAGAGGGCGACCCGGAAGCCATGGTCGGCGACGTTGAGCGCCAGGTTGGAGCCCATCACCCCCAGACCGACGAGGCCGAAGTCCGAGCCGGGCTGGGGCGCCATTTCAGGCGGCTCCTGCGGCCTGCAGGATGCTGGCCGAAAGCTCGGTGGCGGCGCTGCGGTCGACGATGAACGTCGCCTGACGCACGAGCTGGATCGGGCAGCGCAAGGGCTCGAAGGTGCCTTCGAGGGCGCGCGCCAGGGCCAGGGCCTTGTCGCTGCCGTGCACCAGCACCAGCAGGGCGCGGGCGGCGGCGAAGACCGGCGGGGCGAGGGTGAAGCGCTCGTGGGGCGGCTTCGGCCCCTTGACGAACAGGGCCCGGCGCTGCTGCTCGCCGACCGCTACAGCGTCGCCCGGGAACAGGGAGGCGGTGTGCCCGTCGGCGCCCATGCCCAAGAGGATCAGGTCGAAGCGCTCGGGCAGCTTGGCGGCATAACGCGCCGCTGCGGCTTCGCGATCGGTGGCCTCGCCCTCGGCCCGGAAGACCCGCGGCAGGGCGCCCGGCAGGTGCTCGAGCAGATCGCTGAGCGCGGCGCCGTAATTGGATTCGGGATCGTCCGGCGGCACACAGCGCTCATCCGAGAAGTACAGGTCGAGGTGCCCCCAATCGATGCGGTTGCGCTCGGCCAAGAGCCGGTGCAGCGGCCGCGGAGTCGAGCCCCCCGACAGGGCCAAGGCGGCGCGGCCGCGCTCGCGCACGGCCTGGGCCAGGGCCGCCTCCACCCGTTCGGCGGCCATCTGGGCGATCTGGGCGGGCGAATCGACGATCAGCAGTTGACCTTTTTTCATCGTTGCTGGGCTCGGCGGCGTGCGGCCGCCGCGACGATGGAGCGACACTAGCAGCGCCTCGGCCGACCTTCCAGGAGCCCGACCCGGCTTCCCGCGAGAGGTGCGGATCACGCGGTTATCCACAGGGTCGGCGTTGCGCCGGACGCGCAACAGCGCGAGAGCTCGGCGGGCCGGAGCGCCGAGCGCCCGGCCCAGCCGGGCGCGGCACATCGCGCAGCGCGTCGCAAAAACAGCGCCGCCGCAAGGCACCGGGCGCGCCCGCCCGCTCCCGACTCGACGGGGCTTGGGCACCCGGAGGCAAGGTCCCCAGCCCCCTTGGCCAACCGCGAGCCCCGCGATTCCGCGGCGCGCCCGGCGCGGGCTCTCCCCGGACTTTGGCCGCCCGCGCCCCGGAGACTTTGCGCCTGCGGAGCCGCGCGGCGAGGCTCCGGCCCCCGGGCGCCGCCGCAGCGCTCCCCCACCGCTCGACTCAGCCGCCCAAGGAATCCCACTGCCGGCCGTCGAAGGCCAGCAGCTTCCTGGCCCGCTCCGGCCCCGAGCTGCCCAGCGGGTAGGACTCGAGCTCCGGATTGCCCGTCTCGGCCCAGTGGGACAGGATCGGATCGACGAAGCGCCAGGATTGTTCGACCTCGTCCTCGCGGGCGAACAGGGTCGGATCGCCGCGCAGGGCGTCGAGCAGGAGGCGCTGGTAGGCGTCCGGGGCCTCCTTGGCGAAGGCCTTCGAGTAGGAGAAATCGAGCTCGACCGGCGCCACGCGGCGCTCTTCGCCCGGCACCTTGGTGGCGATCTTGAGTGCGATGCCCTCGTCCGGCTGGATGCGCAGGCGCAGCACGTTCCTGTCGAGCAGCTGGCAGGCGCCCTGGGTTCCGAACAAGGAAAACGGCACGGCTCGAAAGTGCACCGCGATCTCGGTCGTGCGCCGCTTGAGGGCCTTGCCGGCGCGCAGGTAGAACGGCACGCCGTACCAGCGCCAGTTGTCGATGAAGCCCCGGATGGCGACGTAGGTCGGCGTGCGCGAGCTGGGCGCGACCCCTTTCTCTGACAGATAACCCTGGTATTGGCCCGCGGCGGTGTGCTCGGGCACCTCGAAGCTGCCGATCGTGCGCAGGGAACGCAGGGCCTGGGCCTTCTGGCTGCGCACTTCGTCGGCGGTGAAGGCCGCCGGGGCCTCCATGGCGAACAGCGCCAGCATCTGCAGCAGGTGGTTCTGAACGATGTCGCGCAACACGCCGGTCTCCTCGTAGAACTCGCCGCGGCCCTCGACGCCGATCGCCTCGGCTACGGTGATCTGCACGTGGTCCACGTGGGCCCGGTTCCAGAGGGGCTCGAAGATCGCGTTGCCGAAGCGGAACACGAGGATGTTCTGGACGGTCTCCTTGCCCAGGTAGTGGTCGATGCGATAGACCTGCGACTCGTCGAGTACCTCGTGCACCAAGCCGTTGAGCGCCCGGGCGCTGGCCAGGTCGGTGCCGAAGGGTTTTTCGATCACGACGCGCTGCCAGGGTCCCTCGGGGCCGCGGCGGGCCTGGGCCGCATGCTCGACCAGGCCCGCGGCGCGCAGGTTGTCGAGCACGGGCCGGAAGGCGCTGGGCGGGGTGGCCAGGTAGAACAGCCGGTTGCCGGGCAGCTCGAGCTCGCGATCGAGCTGGCGCAGGCGGCGCGCCAATTCGATGAAACTCTGGGGATCGTCGATCTCCCCGGGCACTGCGTGCAGCCGCCGGGCGAAGCGCTCCCAGGCCTCGGCGCTGACCTTGGGGGCCAGCTTGCGCACGCCCTCCCCCAGGCGCTGGCGCAGGCCCGCATCGTCCCCGGCGCTGCGCGAGAAGCCGACCACGCTGCAGCGCTCCGGCAGGTTGCCGGCCTCGTTGAGATCGATCAGCGCCGGCAGCACCTTGCGCCGCGACAGGTCGCCCGTGACACCGAACAGGACGATCTGGCAGGGTTCGAGCGGGTTGTTGGTCTGCACGGGAAGCGTGAGGGGCTGGCGCACAGGCGCGGCCCGAGGAGCGTGCACTTCGCTGGCGCCAAAACAAACCGGCTAGCCCGGGCCGGGCCCGCTGCGCCTCCGAATAGGATCGCGGACGGGAATGCCCCCCCCCCTGTGTCGCCCAGGCCACGGAGATTGCCGCCAGCGGCAAGGCGGGCCGCCTCCCTGGGGGCAGACGGCGGGCACGCGGATTGCATGGGGAGCCAGGCACGCTGTGTGCGGCCCGACTTTTCAGCTTCCCCGATTCCATGCACATGCTCTCCAAGCTCCATCGCACCGCCCTGCTGACCTTGGCCGTCGGCGGCCTCCTCGGCTTCGAGGCCTCGGCCCAGAACTCGCCCTTGCTGCTGCCCGGTCAGGTCCTGCCTGGCGCCGGAACGATCAACGCGGTAGGCGAATTCGCCATGAACTCCCAGGGATCCTGGGTCGCGGTGGTCCGCACCGACGCCGCCCCGGCGCCCGGGAAAGCCCTGCTCGTGCGCGACGGCACGCCCCTGCTCACGCCGTTCGGGACCCAGTTCGAGCCGTGGTTCTCGACCCACGAGGCCTACCTGGACATCGACGAGGCGGGCAACGTGGCCTGGATCGGCAACGATCCGGCGACCGGCCAATGGGTCTTGATGCTGGGCCAAACCGAGGTCCTGCGGCAGGGCACCCTCGCGGATGTCGATGGCGATGGCAGCAGCAACCCGATCCTGGGCATCCGAGTGCTGGTGCTGCCCGACGACGGTTCGGGCGCCCTGTACGCCGTCCTGCGGGAAGAGCCGGCCACCCAGGAGGCCCTCGTGCGGCTGCGCCGGGACAGCCAAGGCGTGCTGCAGGTGTCCACCGTGGTCACCAAGGGCACGGTGCTGCCCGGAGGCCAGGTGGTGTTCGAGTACGCAAGCCAACTGGCGGCTCGCTACCGCTACGAGCTGGACAGCAACGTGGCCGGCGACCTGGTGTTCGCCGTCGAAGCGGCCGGCGTCTATCGCTACCGGGCCGCGAGCGGCAAGCTGAGCCCGGTCCTGGTCGATGGTTCGCAGTCGCCGTTCTTCGGCAAGACCTGGGGCACGGAACGCCGCGTGGGGCGGTCCCTGACCGACTCGGGCAGCGCCATCGCCTGGGCCATGCTGGAAGCCGCCGGCGAATCGGCGATCACCGCGATCGCACGGGACCAGCAACTGCTGCTCAGCGACGAGCAGCAGTTCGAGGGGCCGAGCGGCGCTGAACTGCGGCGGATCGAGGACCTGTGCCCGATCCGGGTCTCGAAAGACGGCCAGGCGTTGTGGATCGGACTGGTGGACTCGCAGGCAAAAGGGACCTATCGGGCCCTGTACCGCGACCGGAAGATGATCGTCGCCGAGGGCATCACTCGCATCCAGGGACAGCGGCTGAAGTCCTTCTTCTCGGGCGGCGCGAGCTACGACCTCGATGCCGATGGCAGCACGGTCCTGGTGCGCGCCCAGCTGGAGGACGGGCGCACCGGCCTGTTCGCGATCGAACCGGAGGCCACCTTCCGGACCCTGCCCGGCTGCACGCCGAAACTGGCCCAGCTGGGTCAGCTAGACCCGACCCAGTGGGCCGTCGGCCCGTTCACGACCCCCTGGAGCCTGGCCGCAGACAACTACGGCATCCCCATGGCCGGTCGGCAGGATTCCTCGGCGGTCGCCTTGCTGCTGCTCTCGCCGGCGGGCTTTGACACCTGCGGCCCGCTGCTGCCGGGTCTGGGTGAAGTGCTGGTCGATCTCGGTTCCGGCGAATTGCGGGTCCTGCCGAGCGGTCTCGGAGGTCCGCTGGCCGTGTTCCCGATCAGCATCGACCTGGGCTACGACCTGGGGCTGCAAGGACTGCCGGTCTATGCCCAAGGCCTGTGGTACAGCCCGCTGAACCCGGTCGAACCGGTGCGCTTCAGCAACGGCATCAAGTTCACGCTGGGCATCTGAGGCCTGGCCCGCGCGCCGGCTCGAGCGGAGTTCGAGCCGGCGCCGGAGCGCCCAAAGGCGTAGGGCCAAGGGGAGCGCCAGGCAGCCAGGACTGTCCCAGGCGGGTCCCGTCGCGCTGCAGGTCAGCTGCGCTCCAGCTCCTGGCGCAATTCCAGCATCTCGGCCTGTTCCTCGGCCGACAGACGGGGAAACTCGAGCTCGAGGGACTCGATCGTTTGGCGCACGATCGAGGCCACGGTCATGCGCATGTAGGACTTGGAGTCGGCCGGGACCGCGTACCAGGGCGCCCAGGGCCGCGAGGTGGCGCGCAGCGCGTCCTGGTAGGCGGCCATGTAGTCGTCCCAGCGCGCGCGCTGCTTGACGTCGTGGGCGCTGAACTTCCAGTTCTTCTCCGGATCGCGGATGCGCTCCAGGAAGCGTTGGCGCTGCTCCTCTTTGGAGACGTGCAGGAAGAACTTGAGGATCACCGTGCCGTTGCGGGCCAGATGGTGCTCGAAATCGCGGATCGATTCGTAGCGCCGCTCCCATAGGCCCGCCGTGGGCTGGGCGTGGGGCAGGCGCTGGCTGGCCAGCAGCTCGGGATGGACCCGCACCACCAAGACCTCCTCGTAGTGGCTGCGGTTGAAGATGCCGATGCGGCCGCGCTCGGGCAGGCGCATCGAGATGCGCCACAGAAAGTCGTGGTCGAGGGCTTCCTGGCTGGGCTGCTTGAAGGACTGCACCATGCAGCCGGCGGGGTTGAGGCCCGCGGTCACGGCCCGGATCGTGCCGTCCTTGCCGGCGGCGTCCATGGCCTGGAACACCAGCAGCACGGCGTGTTTGTCCTCGGCGTAGAGCGCCTCCTGCTGGGCAGCGATGGCGGCCACGTCGGTGGCCAAGCGCGCTTCGCGCTCGGGCTTCTTGGGCGCGTCCTCGCCGCGGCAGGTGGGCGCGTCGGCGATGCGGAAGCTGCCATCGAAGGGCACGAGATAGGGGGAATCGACGAAATGGGGCCGGGTTTCGGGCATGGGCGGGGGCGTGGGGGCGCGGCGCGTGCGCGCCGAACGGGGCTTCACAGGCCGCGGCGCCAGGGCGGACGGAAGGGGGCCGCGGAGGGGCGCGCCAGGACCGCGCGCAGGCCGGCGATCAGGGCGGGCTGGTCCTTGGGCAGGGTGCCGCCCAGGGCCAGGTAATTGGAGGCATGGTTCGAGCGGAAGATCGAGCCTTCGAGCCGCAGGTGTTCGAGGAACTCGAGCAGTTCCGCGGCCAGCTCGAGCGGATCCAGATGGTCCACCTGACCGGCTTGGTCCTGCTCCCAGAGCGGCGTGCCCTCGACCGGGGTCATCACCAGGGTCGAGACGAAACGCGGCTGGATGCGGTTCACCAGGGCGGCCGAGGCGCGCGCGTGCTCGCGCGAGAGCGCGCGGCCTCCAGCGCCCAGCAGGATCATGGTGGAGAGCTTGACGCCGGCCGCGCTGGCCTTGGCCGCGCAGGCCGCCAGGCGCTCGGAATCGACGCCCTTCTCGAGGCGCTCCAGCACGGCGTCGTGGCCCGACTCGAGGCCCAGGTAGTACTGCGTGAGGCCCTCGGTGCATAGCCGCGCCATCTCCTCCGGGGTGCGCAGCTCGAGCGCCTGGGGGCTGGCGTAGCAGGACACCCGCCGCAGGGCCGGGAAGCGCTCGCGCAGGGCCGCCAAGACCCCTGAGAGCAGCGCCGGTTTGGCCACCAGCGCATCGCCGTCCGCCAGGAAGACCTTGGAGACCGCGCCGCCGAGCTGGGCGCGCACCCCGTCCATCTCGGCCACGAGCTCCTCCAAGGGCCGCACCCGGAAACGCTTGTGCCGGTACATGCCGCAGAAGGTGCAGCGGTTGTAGCTGCAACCGAGCGTGACCTGCAGGATCAGGCTGTCGGCCTCGGAGGGCGGTCGATAGAGCGGTTCGGCGTAGCGCAGCATCGGGCGGGTGTCGTGCGGTACAGGATCGCGGTTCCAGCCGGCCCTGGCGAGCCCCTGGCCGTGTTCAACCGTGGGGCAGGGCGACGGCCGAGGGTCAGACCGCCGGACGAAGGCCAAGTCGCGGCGGCGCCCGCGACCGCGATCGGCGCGCGCGGCCGGGGCTTGGCGTGCTGCCAGGGCGCCGAGGGCCCGGAAGGGTGCGAGGGGCGCTCGGCGGTCAGGCGCCAAGAGCCCGGGCCAGGGCCAGGGCCGCCAGACTTCGCAGCCGGTCGCAGAGGCCGCTCTACCCATGCGGCCAGCGCACGCCCAGGTGCCTTCGCCCGCCCGGCTCCCAGCCAGTGCCCTGGTCCCACCTTGCGGCTTGGGCGCCGAAGCCCGGGCCCAGTTCCTGGGGCCCGTTGGTGCCGCGCCCTGCCAGGGCCGAAGATGCCTCCATGCTGCCGCCGCCCCCGCCGTTTCGGCCCCTGCCCCTGCTGGGCGGGCCCCGGGCCCAGACCCTGCTGGGGGCCCTGCCGCGGCCGGGTCTGATCGGCTTTGCGCGTCAGGCCGCCGAGCGGCGCTTCCGACTGCCCGACGGCGGGCGCCTGATCGCCCGCGAACACCGCCGGGGTGGACGCCCCCTGGTGGTGATCCTGCACGGCCTGACCGGCGACTCGGAGGCGGGCTACTGCCTGGGGCTGGCCCGGGCCCTGCTCGAGGCCGGCTTCGACGCCCTGCGCCTCAACGCCCGCGGGGCCCTCGGCAGCGAAGCGGAGAGCGGCGGACTGCACCACGCGGCCCGCAGCGACGACGTCCTCGAGGTCCTACGCCAGCTCGAGGGCGAAGCCCCGGCGCTCTACGTCGCCGGCTTCTCCCTGGGGGGCTCGATCGCCCTACGGATGATCTCCGAGGCCGCGGAGCGCCTGCCCGGCCGCCTGGGGGGCCTGCTCGCCGTCTCCCCGCCGCTCGATCTGGCCGCCTGCGCCGAGCGCCTGCGGCACGGCGGTTTCAACCGGATCCTGACGGGCCGTTTCCTGCGGGCCTTCGCGCGGAGCCTCGGGCGCCAGCCCAACCTGCCAGCCCTGGACATCCGGCCGGCGGAGGTCGCAGGCCTCGGCAGCGTGCTCGAGTTCGACCGCCGGGTGACCGCGCCGGCCAACGGCTACCCCTCGGTCGAGGCCTATTACCGCGACGCCTCGCCCCTGACCCACATCGCCGGGGCGCGCCTGCCCGGCCTGATCCTGCACGCCCTGGACGACCCCTTGGTCGACCCCGCGGGCCTCGAGGACCCGCGCCTGCTCGCCAGGCCCAACCTGGTCGTGGAAGCCCTGCCGCGGGGGGGCCACGTGGGTTTCGTGGCCGCCGGCCGGGACCGCGCCCGCCGGCGCTACGCCGAAAGCCGGGCCCTGGCCTGGTTCACCGCCCTGGAAGCCCGGCGCCCCGGGTGAATTGGGCCTTGGCCCCCTGGCGAGCACCCCCGCCCGGATCTAGAACGGATCATGGCCCGGGACCTTTCCGGCCGCCTCCCCCGATCGTTCCCGCCCCCCGCGCCATGAGCACCCTGACCGACAGCGTCTACGACCAGCTCCGCCAGGTCTTCGACCCGGAGATCCCCGTCAACATCGTCGACCTGGGCCTGATCTACGACGTCGCCGTCGACGGCAGCACCTGCAAGGTCACGATGACCCTGACCTCCCAGTCCTGCCCGGAGGCCAAGACCCTGCCGGACATGGTCAAGCGCCGCGCCAACTCGGTGAAGGGCATCGACAGCACCGACGTCGAGGTCGTCTGGACCCCCGCCTGGGGCCCCCAGATGATCAGCCCGGAAGGCCGCAAGGCCCTCGGCATCGACGGCCAGGAAGAAGAAGGCTGACAGGCTGAGAAAAAATGGTCTCGGGCTGCGCCCGAGCAGTCAGGCCAGCCAGTCAGCACGCCTCTGGGCCGCCATCCTGCGGCCCCAGAGGCTGGGATCGTCGCTGCACGCCGGTTGTTTCCCAGCCTCTGAGCAGCGGCTCCACGACCGGCGGTCCCGATGTCAGGCCCGAAGCGGGCGGTCGAGCGGTTCAGCGGCTCGGTCGCAGCGGGGGCTGCCTCGGCACCCGATGGACAGGGCCCGAAATGACGCCGCGCTGAGCTCCCCGCCGGCTGAGCCCCCGGCGCGCCGAGCCTCACGCCGAGCCTCACGCCGCGCCGAACCAGCGGTTCCCGCGGCCCGCGCCAGAGGCGGTTTCCTGCGGGACAGCGCGCCGTCCGAAGCGATCCCCGCGCCTCTGGACGCTCGCGGCGCCGCTGGCGCCGATCACTGGATCACGTCCAGGTCGGTCACGTCCTTGGGCGGCGGGGCCTTGGGGTTGGTCTTGAGCTCTTGTCGCCAAGCCTTCACGCGCGCCTTGGCGGCTTCGGCCTCGGCTTCGGGGATCATGCCCTTGCGCTGGTAGAAGATCGACAGGCTGGTATGCGCGAAGGGGTCGTTCTTGTCGAGCTCGACGATGCGATTGCCGATTTCGATGGCGCGATCGAGTTCCCCGGCGTGCATCAAGGCCACCGACAGGGAATGCAGCACCTCGAGGCGATCGGGTTCGAGGGCCAGAGCCGAGCGGTAGGCCTCGACCGCGTCCTGATGCTGTTTCTTGCGAAACAGGTCCATACCCCGCTTCCATTCGGATTTCCAGTCGCTCATCGGGCCCTCTCGGTGTTCAGGGACGGTCTTGGAATGGTTGCGGGCCGGGCCGGAGGTGTCCGGCGCCGACCCGCTTTGGTTGCCTGCCGGCACGCGAGCGAAATGCCCGGCGCGCTGGCCGGGATTCACATCGCCGGCTCGATGCCCAGCTTGCCGAAGCCCTTCTCTTCGAAGTTCTTGTGGAACTGGGCGCGCAGGTTGTCGGCGGACTTGTCGTAGGCGGCCTTGTCGGCCCAGGTGTTGCGCGGGTTCAAGACCTCCGCGGGCACGCCGGGGCAGGACTGCGGCACCTTCAGGTTGAACTGCGGGTGCAACTCGTGCTGCACCTTGCCGGCATCCAGGTCGCCGCGCAGGGCGGCATCCAGCATGGCGCGCGTGTACTTGAGCGACATGCGCTTGCCGACGCCGGCGGGACCGCCGCTCCAGCCCGTGTTGAGCAGGATGCAGCGGGTCTTATGCTGGCGCATCTTGTCGGCGAGGCGCTGGGCGTAGACCGCGGCCGGGCGCGACATGAACGGGCCGCCGTAGCAGGCGGAGAAGGTCGCCTTGGGCTCGGTCACGCCGACCTCGGTGCCCGCCAGGCGCGCCGTGAAGCCCGAGACGAAGTGGTACATCACGTCCTTGGGCTCGAGCACGGCCACCGGCGGCAGCACCCCGTAGGCGTCGGCGGTCAGCAGCACGATCGTGTTTGGGTGACCGGCCTTGGATCCCGGCATCACGTTCGGGTTGGCCTCCAGCGGGTACGAGAAGCGCGTGTTCTCGGTGATCGAGCGGTCGGTCAGGTCGAGCTCCTGGGGATCGGTGTCCTGGATGCGCTTGCCCTTCAGCATGGGCACGTTCTCGATGATCGTGCCGGGCTTGGAGAGCGCCGCGGCGATCACCGGCTCGGCCTGCTTGTCCAGGTCGATCAGCTTGGCGTAGCAGCCGTCCTCGAGGTTCGAGACGCCGGCCACGGTCCAGGCGTGCTCGTCGTCGCCGATCAGCTTGCGGTTGGCATCGGCCGAGAGGGTCGTCTTGCCCGTGCCCGAGAGCCCGAACAGGATCGCCACGTCGCCGGCCATGCCCACGTTGGCGGAGCAGTGCATCGACATCTCGCCCAGCTCGGGCAGGATGTAGTTCATCACCGAGAACATGGTCTTCTTGACCACGCCGCAATAGTCAGCACGTCCCGCGACCAGGGCGATGCGCTTCTCGAAGTCGACGATCACGCAACGGGTGCCCTTGGTGCCGTCGCGCTCGGGCACGCAATGGAAGGACGGCACGTTGAGCATCGTCCAGCGCTTCTGGTCCTCGTCCTTCACCCCCGGCACCGACTTGGGGAACATGTTGTGGCAGAACAGCGAGTGCGTCGCGTACTCGCTGACCAGCCGGTAGGGACGGGCGTAGGACGGGTCGACCCCGCAATAGACGTCCTTGACGTACAGGGTGCCCTGCTTGGCGTTGAGGTGCTCGACCACGCGCGCCAGCAGGGCGTCGAACTTGGCCGGGTCGAACTTCTGGAAGTCGGCCTTCCACCAGACGCTGGCCTCGACGCTGGGGCGGGCCACGCCGTAGGTGTCCTGGACCGGGCGCCCGGTGCAGGTCGGGTCGGAGTAGTACACCAGCGGGCCGTTGACCCCGAGCTTGGTCGGGTAGGCCTTCTGGTCGGTCTCGGGCCCCCCCTCGCGGATGCGGCCGCGGTCGTTGGCGATGGCCTCGTGGAACAGGGCTTCCTTCGAGAGGTTGGCCTTGTAGGTGACGTGGCGCAGGCCGAACAGCGCCTGGAGTTGGGCGGAGAGGTCCATGGAACGTGGACGGGGGGGCGCCGTCGCGCGGCGCGGCAGGGTTGGTTGCTCGAGGCCCGCAGACGGGACCGCGGGGGCCTCCCAGGGGGGGGTCGGCGCCGCTTTGTGAGGCGGCGAGGGTACTGCCCGGGGCGGAGGCCGGCAAGCGCAGCGGCCGGCCCCCGGCCGGGAAGGCCCGGGAGGCCGCCGAGTGGCCTCTCAAGTCCCCGGCGAGACCGGACGATGAGACCTCGCTCAGGCGATCGCCCGGCGGGCCGTTCCGGCTCCCCTTGTGCACAGCGGCCTTTTCCGCTACACGTAGGGCTGGACGAAACATCCCGAAGTCACCTGCGATCGCTGCCCGGGTCCCTTCCCGAGCGCCTTCAGGGTGCGGCACCCCCTCGGAGGGTGCCGCCCGAGCTTTGTAGCGGGGGCCGATGCCCCCACCCCGCAGCCCACGGCTGCTCCGGGCGCAGCAGCGAACTGCCGCGACCCACGGAACGGGCGAGCCGCAGCCAAACGGCGGCCGACCGATCCAACCCGAGCGCGGGCCCGACCCGCGAAACCAGGCGGTGAAGCCGCCATCCCCAAGGCCTACGGCGCCCCAGACAGAGGCGACGGAGCCCACAACCCGACGGGTCGCGCCTCCTCCGAGGACGGCGGCCCCCCAGGACCCCGGTCCTTCCTGCTCCACCGGCCCGACCAGGGCCGAGCTCGGTGCGCGCCCGATGGCTGGCGCCCCGGACGAGCGGAAGCGCCAGCGGGTCCCCACCGTGCGCAAGGAGGCGCACGGCCATGCAACACGACAAGATTCCCGGCCCCCGCAGCGGCGGCCCCTCGACCCAACGGGTCGCTTCCCTCTCGGGCCGGTGCCCGATCCACGGCCACTCGCTGGTCAACATCCACAAGGTCCGCGAAGGCGAGCGCTTGGTCATCGGGCAAACCTGCCCCGAGCCCCACTGCCAGCACTTCCTGATGGTGCCCCGGCCCAACCAGCCGGAGCCCGCTCGCAACGCCGGGTGAGCGATTGACGGCCCGATAAACGGTCGGCTCGGGCTGCGCCCGAGCCATCAGACCAGCCTGTCAGCATGCCTTTGGGCCGCCACCGGCGGCCGCAGAGGCGCGCTCTCATCGACCGCGCCGCTTCGTTCTCGCGAAGGCGCGGCAGGGCCTCGGCCGCTCGGATTGCCGGGGGCCGAGGCCCGGTCCTGGACGGCGGCCGTTTCGGCGATACGCGCTCGCGCGCGGTTCAGGCTTGGCAGCGGCTGCGCCCAGACCGATCCCGGTCGCCGGCCAGGCGGAGGCCGGCCTAGCCCGCGGACAGTCGCCCCTCAGGTCGATCGGAAGCGGGCGCGGTACCAGTCGAAGGTGCGCGCCAGGCCGTCCGCGAAACCGACCTCCGGGCGATAGCCGAGTTCGCGCTGAATGCGCTCCAGGGACGCAAAACTGTGGCGCACGTCGCCGGCGCGGCTCGGCGCGTAGGTCGGCTGGCGCTCGACGCCCGCCAGGCGCGCCAGCTCGCGATAGAGCTGGTTGACGCTGATGCGCTCGCCGGCGCCCACGTTGTAGACCCGGCCACTCTGGATCCGCCCGTCCAGGGCCGCTTGCATGGCTAGCAGATTGGCGCGCACGGCGTTGGCGACGAAGGTGAAGTCGCGGGTCTGCTCGCCGTCGCCGTGGATTTCGATCGGCTGGCCCGAGAGCAGCCGGCGCGCGAAGATCGCGATCACGCCGGTGTAGGGGCTGTCGTCGAGCTGGCGCGGTCCGAAGATGTTGAAGTAGCGCAGCGAGACGGTGCGCAGGCCGTGCAGCTGGCCGTAGACCGCCAGCAGCTGCTCGCCGACCAGCTTGCCGATCGCGTAGGGGGACAGGGGCTCGGGGGGCAGGTCTTCGTGTTTGGGCAGGGTCGGGTTGTTGCCGTAGACCGCCGAGGAAGCGGCGAAGACCAGGCCCTGGACGCCCGCGCGGCGCGCGCCTTCCAGCAGGCGCAAGGTGCCCATGGCGTTGACCTCGAGGGAGCGCTCCGGCGCTTCCACGGAGAGCGGCACGGAGACCTGCGCCGCCTCATGGAAGATGCCCTGCACGCCCTGCAGCGCGCGCTCGAGGGCCGCCCGGTCGGACAGATCGCCTTCCACCAGCTCCAGGGGCGATCCGGAGCCGGGGCGGCCGATCCCGAAGGGCTCCAGGTTGGCCCGCCGGCCCGTGGACAGGTCGTCGAGCACGCGCACGCGATCGCCGCGGCCGAGCAGCGCCTCCACCAGGTGCGATCCGATGAAGCCGGCGCCGCCGGTGACGAGGTACAGGGTCATGGGGCGGCTCGGGGTCGCTCAGAGGCTCTGAAAAAAAAGGTGGCGCACAGCGCCGATCCAGCCTCTGGGCCGCCGGATGGCGGCCCAGAGGCCTCCGACGGGCGGGTGCCAGGGCTCCGGCGCCGCCCGCGTCGATTTTCTCTCGGCCTGTCGGGGGGCGGGAGTCTATCGGCGCCCCGTCAAGGGCGCCCGAAGGCCGGGGACCCGCAGGCTCCGCCCGACCACGCCCACGCCCGCCCCAGTGGACCTCTGCGCCCTGGCCCGAGCTGGCCTGTGGACCCGATCGGCGCGGGCCCCGGCGGGCCCTCCGGACCTCCGGCCGGGCGGCGGAGCGGCGCGAAGCAGCCCCGAAACGCCGCGCGCTCGCCACCCCCCCCAGGGTGGCG
>JBILNK010000188.1:0-8008 GCA_044375105.1 Planctomycetota bacterium | reverse complement strand
CGCCGCTTCGAGTTCGATTTCGCCGTGGCCGCGGCGCCGCTCGCGGCGCGCTTGCGCCTGTCGGCCGACGACCAGTGGCGGCTCTTGCTCGACGGCGTGGAGCTGGCCGCCAGCGACGGCAACCCCGACGCCTGGCGGCGCGTGCGCGAGCTCGAGTGCAGCCCCGCTCCGGGCGACCATCGCCTGGAGGTCCTGGTCACCAACAGCCAGCCTGGCCCCGCGGGCCTGCTGCTGAGCCTCGACCTGACCGCGCCCGACGGCACGCGCACGCGCCTTGTCAGCGGCCCGGGCTGGCGCGTGGCGAGCGCCAGCGGGGAAGCGCTGCCCGCGCCGGTCCTCGGGCCCCACGGCATGGCGCCCTGGGGCACGCTCTCGGCGGGGCTGGTGCTGCCCCCGGCGCGCCTGCTGCGCCGCGAATTCGAGCTCGAGCAGGCGCCGTCCCGCGCCACGCTGCATTGGACCGCCCTGGGCGTCGTGGACGTGACCCTCAACGGCCAGCGGGTCAGCGACGGCCGGCTGACCCCCGGTTGGACCGACTACAAGCGGCGCGTCCTGGCGCGCAGCGCGGACGTGACCGCGCTCCTGACCCCCGGCCAGAACGCCTGCGGCGCTTTGCTGGCCGACGGCTGGTACGCCGGCTACGTGGGCTACGGCGGCCAGCGCGATCACTACGGCCCATCGCCGCGCCTGTCGCTCGAGCTGCACCTCGAATTCGCCGACGGCGCCAAGCAGGTCCTGGTCAGCGACGGCGCCTGGCGCGCCGCCACGGGCCATGTGCTCGAGGCCGACCTGCTGATGGGCGAAGTCTGGGACGCGCGCCTCGAGCCCCTGGGCTGGGACCGCGCCGGCTTCGACGCTGCCGCTTGGAGCCCGGTGGACCGGGGCGCGCCCCTGGCGCCGCAGCGCGAGCCGCACCCGGGCCCGCCGGTGCGCGCCGTGGCCGAGTTCGCTCCGGTCGCCTCGTGGAAGCTCGGCCCCGGGCGCTTCGCCTTCGATCTGGGCCAAAACCTCGCCGGCGTGGCGCGCCTGACGGTCGCCGCACAGCCCGGCCAGCGTTTCACGCTGCGCTTCGCCGAGCGCCTGGACGAGCGCCGCGAGCTCTACACAAAAAACCTGCGCGGCGCGCGCGCCACCGACGTGTTCATCGCCCGCGGCACGGGCCGCGAGGTCTTCGAGCCGCGCTTCACCTTCCACGGCTTCCAGTACGTGGAGGTCGACGGCCTCGACCCGGCCCTCGAGAGCGCGCCCGCAGACCTGCTGGTCGGCGTGGCGCTGACCAGCGACACGCCCTACGGCAGCGAATTCTGGTGCAGCGAGCCGGATCTCGAGCGCCTGGTCGAGAACATCCGCTGGACCCAGCGCATGAACTTCATCGACGTGCCCACCGACTGCCCGCAGCGCGACGAGCGCCTGGGCTGGACCGGCGACGCCCTGGCCTACGGCGTCACCGCGGCCTGGAACGCGGATGTGCGCGCTTTTTTCGGCAAGTGGCTGACCGATCTGGGCGACGCCCAGCGCGCCGACGGCCAGTTCCCGATGGTCGCGCCGCTGCTGGTGGCCGGCGACGACGGCGGCCCGGCCTGGGCCGATTGCGGCGCGATCTTGCCGGTCGAGCTGTTCCGCATCTACGGCGACCGGCGGCTGCTGGCGCGCCAGTACCCCTCCATGCAGCGCTACCTCGACTTCCTGGTGGCGCGCTCGGGCCCGGATCGCGCCCCGCCCGCCGAATTCCACTGCTTCGGCGATTGGGTCAACCTGGATGCCCCGACCCCGCCGGCGCTGATCTACCGGGCCTACTTCGCCCGTTCGGCGGAATGCCTGGCCGAGGCGGCCCGCGCGCTCGGCAAGCGCCAGGATGCCGAGCGCTACCGGACCCTGTGGAACGAGCTGCGCACCGAGTTCCAGCGCAGTTGTGTGGACGCCGAAGGGCGCGTCCTGGGCGATAGCCAGTGCGGCTACGCCCTCGCGCTGGCCTTCGACCTGCTGGACGAACCGCGGCGCTCAGAAGCAGCCGCCTTCCTGGCGGCGGACATCGAAGCCCGCGGAATGCGCTTCAACACCGGATTCGTGGGCACCGCGGTGCTGCTGCAGGCCCTGGAAAAGGCCGGGCGCCGCGATTTAGCCGCGGCCCTGGTGCTGCGCCGCGAGTACCCCTCCTGGCTGTTCGCCGTCGACCAGGGTGCCACCTCGATCTGGGAACGCTGGGACGGCTGGACCCCCGAGCGCGGCTTCCAGGACCCGGGCATGAACTCCTTCGCGCACTACGCCTTCGGCTGCGTCGGGCGCTGGCTGTTCGAGAGCCTGGTGGGCCTGCCGATCGCGCCCAGCTCGTTCCAGCGCCTGCGCTTCGCCCCGGCGCCCGTGGACGGCCTGGACGCCGCCGGCGCGCGCTACGCCTCGATCCGCGGGCCCCTGGCCTGCTCCTGGAAGCGCACCGAATCCGGGCTCGAGGTCGAAGTCGAGATCCCACCCAACCTGACCGCCAGCGTGATCCTGCCCTGCCCCGCCGACACCGCGGTGACCGAATCCGGCCGCCCCCTGGGCAAACTCCAGAACGTGCGCAGCGTGCCCCGCGCCCTGCTCGAGCTGAAGGAAGGCCAACCAGCCCCGCCCCTCGAAGTCGATCTCGACTCCGGCCGCTACCGCTTCCTGATCCCCCTGCCCTGACCCGGCCGCCCGCCGCGCTCGCAGCGCCCCGCAAGAACCCTGGGCCAGCTGCACCGAAGGTGCAGCAAAGCCCGGACTCCTGGGCCGCCAGGCCCAGCCCCTCCGTTCAGGGGGCCAGCAGCACCGCAACCGGGTTGCTGACGGTCTCGGGAGCCAGGCTCTGCTGTTCGAACACCACGAAAGCGTGGTGTGCGCTCTGGCCGACGAAACTCGTTACTCACAACTGGATCAGCGCCAGCTCGGGCCCGGCGGGGTCCGAGCTGGCGTTGGGGCGCCGGGGTGGAGGGGTCAGGGCAGCGGGCCGCCGCGTACGTGGACGACGCGCTGGGGGAAGGGGATGGTGATGCCGGCTTGGTCGAAGGCTTCTTTGATCTGGCGGTTGAGTTGGCCCATCACGTCCCAGTAGTCCGGGGAGTTGCACCAGGGGCGGACTTGGATCTCGATGCCGGAGTCGGCCAGGGCGGCGACGCGGATCACCGGGGCCGGGTCGGGGAGCACCTTGGGGTGGGCCTTGACCGTGCGGTCGAGGACCGCCAGGGCCTTGCCGATGTCGTCGGCGTAGTCGATCGAGACGAGCATGTCCACGCGGCGCGTCGGGTTGGCGGTCACGTTTTGGATCGTGTCGCCCCAGATGCGCTTGTTGGGCACGATCAGGCGCTGGTTGTCCGGGGTGGTCAGGGTGGTCGAGACCAGGCTCATCTCGCGCACGGTGCCGTGTTCGCCGCCGGCGCGCACGAAATCGCCCACGTCGAAGGGCCGGTAGAACAGGATCATCACGCCGGCGGCGAAGTTCGAGAGCACGTCTTGCAGGGCGAAACCGGCGATGAAGCCGGCCACGCCGAAGCCGGCCAGCAGGGGTCCGACCTGCAGGCCGAGCTGGTTCAGGATCACCAGCAGGCCCACGATCACCACGGCGTTGGAAGCGATGCCGGCGATGAAGTCCTTGACCAGGGACGAGGCCTTGATGCGCGGCGAGGACAGGCCGCGGCGCACGAGCTTTTTGACAAAGCGCGCCAGGACCCCGAACAGGCTCCACAAGAGCACCACCACGAAGGCCTGCCAGAGCAGCAGCGGGCCCTGATCGATCACGAAGTGGTAGGCCTTTTGGCCCCAGGTTTCGGCCAATTTGAGCAGGCCGTCGACGGTCAGGTAATCGGTCAACTGGGCGGGGCCGGCGCCTTCGCCGAGGGCCGCCGACACGGCGCTGCGGAAGGGGGCCGCATCGCCGCCGGCCTCCTCGAGGCTGCGCGCCGCCGCGCGCAGGGCCGCGGCTTGGTCCTCGAGCGCCAGGCGCGCGGCCTCGTGCTGGGCCTGGAGCTCGGCCGGGGCCTTGCCGCCGGCCTGGGAGAGCTTGCCCTTGAGCACCAGGTAGGCCTGCTCGCGCTGCTCGAGCTTGGCTTTTGCGGCTTGGGCTTCGGCCAGGGCCTGCTGCAGCGCGTTGGCAACCGGCGCGCTCGGCGGCGCGGTCAGCGCGGCCTCGGGCGCAGCTGCGGCTGCCTGGCCGGCGGGCGCGGCAGGACTGGCCGCCGGGGCCGCGGGCGGCGGGCCCCCGGCCTGGCCCGAGGCGGGCTCGGCGGCGGTGGCCCAGGCGGCTCGCCAGCCACCCGAGGACAGGCACAGGCACAGCATCAGACCGGACAGCGGGCGGAACCAGCGCGGCATGGGCTTGTCGGGGGGGACTCGTCGGGGAGGGCTCGGGAAAACGGAGGAAATCAGCATGGGAAGCGGACCCGGTGGGCTGCAACGGCGCGACCTGGCGCGCCTCGAGCCGGCGGGAGAACGCGGCGGATGCGGAGCGCGCGCTGGCCGGCGCCGCGGCGGGCCCGCCGAGGCGCCGGTCGCGGCCCGCGGGCCGAAGCGCCGGCAGGCTGGGCGGGGGGCGCCGCAGACGCCATGCTGGGTCCATGACACGTCGTTGGGTCGCGCTCGACGCGGACGGCGAGCCCCTGGAGCGCGGGCTGCCGATGCCCGCGGAACTGGCCGAAAACAACCGCGCTCTGGCCGGGTTCCTGCGCTCCGTGGGCTGCCTGCCGCCGTGGGTCGGCTACGTCTGCCTGGTGCGCGAGGGCGGAGCGGAGCGCGCCGTGGGCGGCGGCGCGTTCAAGGGGCCGCCGCGCGACGGGCGGGTCGAGATCGCCTACTTCACCGTGGCCGCCGAGCAGCGGCGCGGGCACGCCGCGGCCACGGCCCGCTGGCTGGTCGCCGTGGCCCAGGCGGCCGATCCCGGCCTGATCCTCTGCGCGGAAACCCTGCCGGAGCGAAACGCCTCGGCGCGCATCCTGGAGCGGCTGGGATTCGTGGTCACGGGCACGGCCCAGGATGACGAGGCGGGCCTGGTCTGGCACTGGGAGCTGGCGCCGGTCGGGTCCCGGGCCCGCGCGGAGGCCGGCGGCACAGCCGGGGCGAGTTCGGATGGGACCCAAGCGGAGGGAACCGGCGCTGCCGGGGCCGCGCCCGGAGCGCTGCTGCCGCCCGATGCCGCGCACCGCGTGCCGCCCACGCCGCGCGGCGTTTATCGCCACTACAAGGGCGCGCTCTACGAGGTGCTGGCCTGCGTGCGGCACAGCGAAACCGAGGAGGCGCTGGTGCTCTATCGGCCGCTCGCGGGCGACAGCGGCCTGTGGGTGCGGCCCCACGGCATGTTCTTCGAGCGGGTCTTCGTCGACGGCCAGGAGCGGCCGCGCTTCGAGCGCCAGCCCGATTGAGGCCCGCGGAGCGGCCGGGGCCGGGGCAAGGACAGTGGACACGGCCAGGGCAAGGGCCAGGGACGGCGCTTCAGGGCGCCACGGCCCCGAGCGGCTGTTCGAGCAGCTCCGCCAGCAGCGGGTGCGGGAAGCGCCGCTGGGTCGTGATGGCGTAGAAGCGCTCGGCGATCTGCGGGATCGTGCAGCGCTCGACCAGGGTGCCGGCGGCCAGCTCGTCGCGCACCACCACCGGCAGCACCAGGGCCAGGGCGCCGGGGTGTGGCGCGAGCGCCGCGCTCGCGCACGCGCGGCCTGGACCTGGCCGGCCGCTCGTTCCTGCACGAGTACGACTGGCGCCGCGACACCGGCTTCGGCGTGCTCGAGCTGATCCTGACCGCTCCGATGGTGGTCGCCAACTGGATCAACCTGCAGTACTTCGGCTCCAGCGTGGATCCGCTCCTGTTCGGCAGCGGCAACAAGGTCCTGCACAACGCCGTGGGCGGACAGCTGGGCGTGCTGCTCGGCTCGGGCGGCGACCTGCAAACCGGCTTGCCCTGGCAGTCCGTGCACGACGGCCGCGACTCCATGCACCCGCCCCTGCGCCTGCAGGTCTTCGTCGAAGCCCCGGCCGAAGCCATCGAAGCGATCCTGGCCCGCCACTCCGCCGTGCGCGACCTGATCGACAACGGCTGGCTCTACCTCTGGCGCCTGCGCAGCGAAGACGGCCGCCCCCTGCGCCGTCTCTCCGCCGGCCTCTGGCAACACCCGCCCGCCGCCGCGACACCCACGACCGCCGCACCCCGCACCGAAACCCTGGTGGGCTAGAGGCCCCGCCGGGCCGGGCTGCGGGCGAGTCGGCCGGGCTTGCTAGCCTGGGGCGGCGGAGAGCGGCAGTCCGCCCGCTCCGCCTCCCAGAGGATCGCCCGACATGCCCATCGAAGCCCGTCTGCACCGCGCCCATGGGGCGCTGACCACGCTCACCAACGGCCGCCACAGCTGGAGCAGCGATGTCGACAAGACCCTGGGGTCGTCCGACGCGGCGCCGGATCCCCACGACCTGCTGGACTCGGCCTTGGCGGCCTGCACCGTGCTGACCCTCGAGCTCTACGCGCGGCGCAAGCAGCTGGCGGTCACCGGCTGGCGCGTGGAGGTCGCGCACACCGAGACCAAGGGCGCCGATGGGCGGGTGCACTACAGCCTCAGGCGGCGTATCCACGTGGAGGGCCAACTGACCGATGAAGAGCGCCAGCGGGTGCTCGACATCGCCAACAAATGCCCGATCCATCGCATCCTGACCGGCGCGATCGAGGACCTGACCGAGCTGGCCTGAGGGGCCGGGAGTGCGCTCCATGGGGCCCCAGGAACCCGAGCCCGGCGTGCATCCGGTCGACTGGCTGGCGCTCGAGCCCAAGCTCAGCGATCTGGCCGGCGGTTTGACCGTGCGGCGGCTGCTGCCGAGCCTGCGGCGGCGCGCGGTCGGGCCGTTCGTGTTCTTCGACCACTTCGGGCCGGTGGAGCTGGCGGCGCAGGTGGACAGCGATGTGCCGGCCCACCCGCACATCGGGCTCGCCACGGTTACGTACCTGTTCGAGGGCGGGTTCCTGCACCGCGACAGCCTCGGAACGGTCCAGCCGATCGAACCTGGGGCGATCAACTGGATGGTGGCCGGGCGCGGGGTGGTGCACAGCGAGCGGCGCCTGGCGGCGGAGCGCGGGCGCGCGCGGCGGCTGCACGGCTTGCAGCTGTGGGTCGAGCTGGGCGCGGCGGACGAGCAGGCGGACCCGAGCTTCCAGCACGTGCCGGCCCAGGGGATCCCCGAGCTCGAGCTGGAGGCCGGCGGCGCCTCGCGCGCCACCCTGCGCCTGCTGGTGGGCACGGCGCTCGGCCAGCGCTCGCCCGTGCGCACCTCGACGCCGACCCTGTACCTGCACGGGCGGCTGCCGCCCCGCGGCGCGCTGCGTTTGCCGAACCTGGCAGAGGAGCAAGCGCTCTACAGCCCGCTCGGGACCCTGCGCCTTGGCGGCCGCGAACTGCCGCCCGAACGCTTGGCCGTGCTGCCGCTGTCCAGCGCCATCGAGCTCGAAAACCCGGGCGCCAGCGCCGCGGATTTCGTGCTGATCGGCGGCGAGCCGCTCGGCCCGCGCCACCTTTGGTGGAACTTCGTCGCCAGCGACAAGGCGCTCCTGGCGGCCGCCGCCGCCCGCTGGCAAGCCCGCGGCTTCCCGCCGATCCCCGGCGAAAACGATCGCATCGAGGGGCCCTGATGTGGCAAAAACCCTGACACCGGGGGGCACCTCCAGATGGGACCATACCGAGGTTTGGTTACTCTCTAGATGTTCATTCGGACGCGCTCTTTGTAGGTGCTCCAGGAAACGCTTTTCCTGTAGGTAGTGCGGGCTGCGTCTACCGCTTCGAACGCAACGGCAGCACCTGGTCCCAGACCGCCAAGTTCTTCGGCAGCAACCCCTTCAACAGCGCCTGGTTTGGCAACGCCATCGCCCGAGACGGGGATCTCCTGGCCATCGCCGCCCATTCCAGCCCGGTGCCTCAGCCTGGCTATGTGCACCTCTTCTCCATCGCCGGCGGGGCGCACCTGGAGGGCAACACCTCCCTGGTGTCCTCTTCCGCCGGGGGCAGCCAGCCCTTGCAGCTCGGGG
>JBILNK010000040.1:0-27069 GCA_044375105.1 Planctomycetota bacterium | reverse complement strand
CCATGGCCGCCTGCAGGGCGCAGATCGGGTCGATCTCGGTCACGATCACCCGCGCACCCTGGCCGCGCATCGACTGGGCGGAGCCCTTGCCGACGTCGCCGTAGCCGCAGATCACAGCCACCTTGCCGGACAACATCACGTCCGTGGCGCGCATGACCCCGTCCACCAGGCTGTGGCGGCAACCGTAGAGGTTGTCGAACTTGCTCTTGGTGACGGAGTCGTTGACGTTGATCGCCGGGAAGAGCAGGGTGCCCTTCTCGTGCATCTGGTAGAGGCGATGCACGCCGGTGGTGGTCTCCTCGGTCACGCCCAGGATTTCGGCGGCGATGTTCGTCCACTTGTCCTTGGACTCCTTGAGGCTGCGCTTCAGCAGCGCCACGATGTAGTGCCACTCCTCGGGGTCGTCGCTGGTCGCCGCGGGGACCTTGCCGGCGAGCTCGTATTCACGGCCCTTGTGGACCAGCAGGGTCGCATCGCCGCCGTCGTCCAGCAGCATGTTGGGGCCCTTGCCGTCCGGCCAGGTCAGGGCCTGCTCCGTGCACCACCAGTACTCTTCGAGCGTCTCGCCCTTCCAGGCGAAGCAGGCTACGCCCTTCGGGTTCTTGACGCTACCCTTGGGGCCCACCACCACCGCGGCGGCGGCGTGGTCCTGGGTCGAGAAGATGTTGCAAGAGGCCCAGCGCACTTCGGCGCCCAGGTCGACCAGGGTCTCGATCAAGACCGCGGTCTGGATGGTCATGTGCAGCGAGCCGGTGATGCGCGCGCCCTTGAGGGGCTTCTTGCCAGCGTATTCGCTGCGCAGGGCCATCAGGCCGGGCATCTCGACCTCGGCCATCTGGATCTCTTTGCGGCCGAAGTCGGCCTGGTTGATGTCGCGGACTTTGTAGTCGAGCGCGATCTTGGTGGTCGTTGCCATCGAGAGAAAGGGAGTCTGGTGGGTGGGGAGAGGGGAGGGTCGTGGGCAAGTCGCGGGGCGGCCTGCTGGTTTCAAAGGCCGGCTTCCGTCGAGCGCGGCAGCGCGGGCTTGATGCCGCGCACGGTGTAAAGCGCCAGGGAGACCGGGCGGCCTTCGGGGTGCGCGGGCCGGTAGCGGTCCTGGGCGGCGTCGAGGCGCAGATCGGTGAAGCCGGCGCGGCGGAAGGCGGCCAGCACGTCCTGGGGTTCCAGGCCCAGGTGGCGATCGCCCAATTCGCGGCGCATCCACTCCTCGCCGTGAGGGTGCAGCTCGAGCGCCACCAGGGCGCCGCCCGGCTTGAGCGCCCGGAAGCACTCGGCCAAGGGCCGGTCGAGCTCCGCCAGGTGGTGCAGCACCAGGCCGCACAGCAGACCGTCGACCTCGCCGTCGCCGAGGGGCAGCGCTTCGGTGCTGCCGCGGCGGAATTCGAGCTGTCCGTGGGCGTGGGCCAGGCGGGCGCGCGCGCGGGCCAACATGGGCTCGGAACGGTCGATCAGGATCAGGCGGCCCCGATGACCGGCCAGGGCTTCCGCCATGTAGCCGGTGCCGCAGCCCACGTCCGCCAGGCACAGGTCCGCGGGCAGCAGCTGGGAGGCGGCGCGCTGGCGCGCCAGGCCGGTCTCGAAGTCGCCGGCGCGCTTGTCGTACTCGCCGGCCAGCGCGTCGAAGAAATCCGGGCTGCCGCCGCGCTCGCGCAGCACGAACGTGAGCCGGGCCAGGTCCGCGGCGTGCTCCGGCAGATCGTCGAGGTTGGCCCGCAGGGTGCTCCACAGCCGGCCGGGCAGGGTCCGGTCCTTGGGCGCGGGCTCTTCGGCCAGGGCCGGCGCCAGTCGCAGGTGGGTGCTGGTGCCGGCGTGGCGCTCGCTCAGCAGGCCGGCCTCGCGCAGCAGGCGCAGGTGATTGCTGACCCGGCTCTGGGCCAGCCCCAGGGCGCGCGAGAGCTCGCCGACGGTCAGCTCTTCCCGCTCGAGCAGGCCCAGGATGCGCAGGCGCGTGCCATCGGCCAGGAGCCTGAGGCAGGCGGGCAGGTCGAGCTCGGCGATCAACACGCAAGCATCATAGCATCATGAAGCGCTGATGCAAGGTTCGGCGGCGCGCGGGTCCCGTCCGGGGGCCTGAGCGCGGACCTGCCCCCCCCGGCGCTCGGACCCGGTTCCGCGGGGTCTGTGAGGACCCCCGGGGAGAGGCCGGCAGGCCTCCGGACGACCTGCGGGGCGGGCCTCTGGCTGCTGCGGCCTTGGATCCGGCCGCTCGCGTTGGCCGGGCCCCGGTCTGCTCCGAGGGCTTCCGGGCTCGCCGACCGGCCTCCCCCTGTGGAGGCCCAGGACGGCGGCCCGGAGCCCGGCTGCCGAAGGACGCGGGGCGCTGGGGACCCACGCAGGGACCGCGCGCAGGCTCCGGCTCGGGAGCGCCCTCCAAAGCGCGGCTGCCCCCCGGGTGCCTCGACCGGCTGCTCCCGCGGGCGGGAGTCCCTGGAGCCCGGACCGTTCCGGGCTGCGCCAGCCCGCGGCGGAAACGACCCCCGCTCGGCCTCGCGAAGTCGCAGCGCTCCAGGCCCGACAGAGGGTCCCTCCGACACCCTCGCGCCAGCGCGGCGATCATGGCCTGGCTCCCGCGGGCAGGTTCCGGCGAGTCCAGCGGGTTCCCGCGCCGTGCTTCAAGTCTGGGGCCGGGGGGGCTAGGCTCGCCCGAATGTCCATGCAGCTGCGAGGTCTGGGCATCCGCCTCGGCCGAACCACGATCCTGGAAGGCGTCTCCTTCGATGTGCCCGATGGGGCCGTCACCGGGTTCCTGGGCCACAACGGCTCCGGCAAGACGACCTCGATGCGCACCCTGCTCGGCCTTCTGCCGGGCGGAACCGGCGCGGTGCGGGTCGACGGCTTCGACGCCCGCCAGCACCCGGAAGAGGGCCGCGCCCGCATCGGGTCGCTGATCGAGCACTGCGCTTTTTATCCGGGCTGGAACGGGCGTAAAAATCTGTATGCGCTCGGCATCGCCCAGGGCTTGAGCCCGGCGCGCGCGCGCGCCGAAGCGGCCGAACACTTCGAGGCGGTCGGCCTCGGCCACGCCGGCGATCGCCCGGTGCGCACCTACAGCCAGGGCATGCGCCAGCGCCTCGGCATCGCCCAGGCGCTCCTGGGGGGCCCCACCAACCTGATCCTCGACGAGCCCACCAACGGGCTCGATCCCGAGGGCATCGCCGAGATGCGGCGCCTGCTGGCCCGCTTGGCCAAGGAGAAGGGTCTGGCGATCCTGCTCTCGAGCCATCAACTGCATGAACTGCAGGGCCTGACCGACCGGGTCGTGGTGCTCAAGAAGGGCCGCATCATCGCCGAGGGCGAGACGCGGGTCTTGCTCGGCGATCCGCGCGGCCGCTTCGCCATCGATGCGCTCGAGCGCAGCCGGCTGGCCGAGGCCCTCTCCGCCCGGGGCCTGTCCTTCGCGCCGGCCAGCGATGGCGCCGGCTTCGAGGTGGAGCTCGCCGGCCGGCCGGCCAGCGAGCTGCTAGGGGGACTGGTCCGATCGGGGCACGAGATCGAACGCTTCGCGCCCCGGCGATTGGACCTGGTGGACTTCTATCTGCACGCCGGCGAGCAGCCTGCGCCGACTCCCCGGGACCTGCCGGCCGCGCTGCAGCCCAAGGAGCGCCGGGCGCCCGCCCAGGCCCTTTTGCGCGTGCTGTTCTTCGAGCGCCTGCGCCTGGCCGGCATCCTGCCCTGGCTGGCTCTCCCCGCGGCCGCCGGGGCCGTGCGCATCTGGGCCCAGGCCCGCGGCCTCGAGCAGCAGCTCGGAGACGTGGCCAGCGCCGAGCAGTTCAGCGCCACGGACGTGACCGCCTTCGCCGCCGTGCTACGGGCGCTCGAGACCGGTCTGCCGCTGCTGGCCCTGTTCGGCGCAGGCCTCGCTAGCCAGACCCTGGCGGGGGAGTTCGGACGCGGCACCCTGCGCAACCTGGCCCAGCGGGGGCTCTCGCGCCTCTCGATCGGCCTGGGCAAGCTGCTCGCCATGTGGCTGGCGGTGCTGCTCGGCTACGGGCTCCTGCTGGGGGTCTCCGCGGGGGTGGCGGGCCAGATTTTCGAGTTCGGCGACCTGACCGAGTTGCTGCCCAACGGGGTGCGGTTCTCGATCCTCACGGCCGCGGACGTCCGACCGGAATATCGGGCCGCTCTGATCGCACCCCTGCTGCCGCTGCTCGGCTTCGCCAGCCTGGGCTTCCTGCTGGGCGCCCTGCTGCGCAGCGGGGCGACCGCCCTGGGCGTGACGATCGGCGCGCTGCTGGCCCTCGACCTCGGCCGTGGGCTGTTGCCCAAGGCCACCCAGGCCTGGAGCCTGTCGAGCTATCTGCCCACGCCGCTCGGCGACCGCAGCCAGGTGCACGCCGCCCGGCTGTATTCCGAAGGCGCCACCAACGCCATCTTCCAATTCGCCGACACGCGCTGGTCGGGTCCGCTGGTCTGGCTGCTGCTGGCGGCCGGTCTCGGGCTGCTGGCCCTGCGCATGCGGCGCATCCCCTGAGGCCCCCGCCCATGCGTCCCTTCCTGCCCAGCGCCGGCCTGTCCATGCTGGCCCTGGCCGCCTGCCAGAGCGCACCACCCGAGCAGTCCCCGGTGCTGATCGACATCGAGGAGCCCCTCGATCTGTTCGCCGAACCGGCCGACGAAGCCGCTCGGCAGGCCCTGCCGGCGGGAAGCTTCAGCGGCGTCGAGTTGGCCGAGGCCCCGAGCAGCCTCGACAGCGCCTTCGGCGGCCAGGGGGCTCCCGGGTTGGAGGTCCTGCGGGTGATCGAAAACTCGCCGGCGGCGCGGGCCCGCCTGGAGGCCGGCGACCTGCTGCTGGAGGCGGCCCTGCCGGATGGCACGCGCATGGAGCTGAGCTGGCCCTCCCAATGGCGCGCTCTGGAGCTCGAGCAGGCCCCCGGCACGCGCCTCGGGCTGCTGCTCGACCGCGCCGGGCGCGAGGCCAGCACCGAGCTGGTGCTCGAAGCGCGCAGCGCGCCGGCGGAGCGCGGCGCCTCGGTGCGCTACCGGGAGGAGCAGCGCGCCGGCGTGGTGCTGCGCACGGCCACCGAGGTCGAGGCGCGGGCCTGCGGCCTGGCCCCGGGTGCGGGCGTGGTCGTGGTCGGCCTCTCGCGCAAGAGCCCCTGGCGGCCGGCGGGGCTGCGCTACGGCGACCTGGTGTCCAACGTCGACGGGGCGCCCGTGGACGACCCCCAGATGCTGCTCGAGCGCCTGCGCCTGGCGGACGAAGGCGAGCGGCTGGCGATCCGCTACCACCGACCCCGCAGCGCGCCGGACGCGGGCTTCGAGGAGCCCCGCGAGACCTCGGTGCGAGCCAGCGAGCGCCGGCAGGCGCTGCGCGACCTGCACGTGCCGCTGATCCTGCGCTACACGCGCAAGGGGCCCGGCCGGTATCGCTGGTCGACGCTGCTCGGGCTGCTCAGCTACGAGCGCACACCGGCCGCCTGGAGCCTGGGCTTCCTGTGGCTTGGTGGCGTCTCCGGCGGCGACACGGAATCCCTGGTGGAGGTCGAGCGGTGAGCGCCCCGGGGCTTGGGCGCAGGCTGACGTCGGCGGCTCTGGGCGCGTTCCTGGCCTTGTGGCCCGAGCCTGCCTGGTCCCAGGCCGCCAAGCGCAGCGACCTGGTGCGGGTGCGCTCCGTTCCGCTGGCCAGCGAGGAGCGCGCTCTGGATGCGGCCTGGCGGGATCTGGATGGCGATGGACAGGCCGATCTGGTGCTGGCGCTCGGACCGAAGAGCGGCGTCGGCCGTCGATCCCTGGCCCTGCACCTGGGCAGCGCCAGCGGCTTGGCCCAGGTCGCTTCCCGGCGCATCGAGCTGCCCGCCGACGTGGTCGCCTTCGCGATCGCCGAGCTCGATCCCGCCGCGGGGCGCGAGATCGCCCTGCTGACGCCGCGGGGCGCCTACGCCCTGCGTCCGGCGGCGCCCGAGGCCGAGCGCTTCCTGCGCCTGGCGGAACTGGATTGCCTCTGGCAGCTGCCCGATCCCGAGCAGCTCGTGCACTGGTCGCGGGCCGTGGCGGACCTGGATGGCGATGGGCTCGACGACCTGCTCGTGCCGGGGGCCAAGGGCTACCACATGCTGCTGCAGCGCCGCTCGGAGGGCCAGAGCCGCTTCGAGGCGCGCTTCCTGCCGCTGCTCGCGCCGCTGCCCCTGGCGGAAGGGCAGGCGCCCCTGCGCGTCACGAGCGCCAGTGCCAACGCGGGCCTCGAGATCAGCCTGAGCGAGGCCCTGGGGGTCAGGACCCTGGTAAGCGTCGACGATCAGGTGCCCGCGCCCTTCGTGCTCGACGCGGACGGAGATCGGCGCGTCGAACTCCTGGCCCAGGACGAGACCCAGTTGCAGTGGTTCTCCGGCAGCCCCAGCGGACCGGAGCCGCAGGCTCGCTCCCTGGCCTCGCCGGTGGTGGTCGACGAGCGCCGCGCCCTGGACGTCTCCTTCGCCAGCCTGTTCGGCGATGTCAGCGGGGATGGCCGGCTCGACTGGGTCCTGATCGCCGGGGATCAGCGCGCCTCCAAGGCGCGCTCCCAGATCCTGATCCATCACCAGCGGCAGCCGACCCCGGACAAGCCCGAGCGCTTCGTCTCGACACCCGACGCGGTGCTGGTCATCGATGGGTTCGCCGGCGATCCCCGGCTCTACGACCTCAACGGCGACGGCCGGGTCGACCTCAGTCTGGCGGCCCTGCGCCCCGACCTGCTGCAGGCGCTGACCCAGGGGTCCCTCGACCGCTACGAGCTCGAGCAGTACATCTACCTCAACGAAGGCGGCAAGCTGGCCCGCCGGCCGGTGTTGGCCGAGCGGCTTTCGTTCCGCAGCGAAGACTCCCTGCCGACGCTCGAGTTTGTGCGCGATCGCAGCGGGGACAAGCTGGCCGACCTGCTCTGGCGGCCGCAGGCCGGCAAGTTGCGCCTTTCGATGGTCTCGACCCGCGGCGAGCGCTGGTCCCTCAATCCGACCCCCTTGTTCGAACTGGGGATCGATCCGCGCGCGCGCATCCTGGCCGACTCGGTGGTCGGACGGGGCGCCATGGCCCCTCCGCTCGAGCACCTGCTGGTGGTCGGGCCCCGCGACGTCTCGGTGTTGGAGTTCTGATGCTGGCCCTGACCGTTTCTCTGGCCCTGTCCCCCGTCCTGTTGCAGGCCGAGCCCGCAGCCGCGGCTGCGACCGAGATCGGCGCCAACTCGGCGGCCTTCCCGGTCGCGGCCCAGGCCCTGATCCGCTGCACGCTGGGCGATCGTCTGGTGCTGGTGACCCCCGAGGGGCTGATCCAGACCCTGGGAGGCGCGCGCGGCCCGGAAGGTCAGCGGTTCGAGCGTTTCGAAGCTCGGCCGGTGGGGGACCTGCAGCTGGCCGATCCGGCCCGTTCCCTGCTGGCGCTCGGGAACTACGCCTTCGAGCCGGTCGAGGATTCTGGGGCCCTGGCCCCCGATTCCCGGCGCCGTTGTGAGCTGCTGTTCGTGTGCGGTCCCGGCGGACTCGAGGCCTATCCGCTGCAGGAGGACGGCAGCTTCGGCCGCGAGGGCCGGCGCCTGGCGCGGCGGGCCAGCTTCGGCCTGCGGGTCGGCGCCCCGCGCTTCGCCCCCCTGGTCCAGGATGTCAACGCCGACGGGCGCAGCGACGTGCTGGTCCCGGCGGCCAGCCACGTGGGGCTCTGGCTGCAACGCGGCGAAGCGGGGCAGGAACCGATCTTCGAGCTGGCCGGGGAGGTGGCGGTCGAGGTGGGCGAAGGGGCCGGATTCGAGGGCCAGGACCTCTCCGACCGGCTGTCCTTGTCGTTCACGATCCCCGGGCTCGAGACCGAGGACATGAACGGCGACGGGCAGCCGGACCTGCTGGTGCGCCAGGGGCAGCGCCGCGGATTCCATCTGCAGCGCGCCGATGGCAGCTACGGCAAGGAACCGGACATCAGCGTCGACCTCTCGATCTTCAAGGACCCCGAGTCGGCCGACGCCGAGATCCGACCGGGCGGCGCCCTGACCATCGGCGATCAGGCCGACCTGACCCGCTCCGACCTCGATGGGGACGGCATCCCCGACCACGTGGTCAGCCAAGGCAAAAAGCTGTGGGTCTTCCCGGGGCGGCCGAGCGGGCCCCAGTTCACCGAACCCTCCACGGTCCTGAAGAGCGCCGAGGCGATCACCGGCGTGGTGGTGGCGCGCATCGATGACGACGGCCTGCGCGACCTGCTGCTGATGCGCGTCGAGGTGCCTACGATCCCGACGCTGATGCTGGGGTTGTTCTCCAGCTGGGACATCTCGGTGCGCGCCAGCGCCTACCGCAACCTGGGCGCCGTGCGCTTCGAGACCAAGCCCTTCCGCAGCACCGAGCTCAAGCTGCGTCTGCCGCCGATCCTCGAGCTGGTGCGCGACCCCTACAGCCTGGTGGAGCGCTTCCGCAGCGCCGGCTCGCGTTTCCGGGAGCGCACCGGCGGGGACTTCGACGGCGATGGGCAAGCGGACATCCTGCTGCTGTCCCCGGAGCGCGACCGGGCGGATCTGTTCCGCGGCCGCGGGGTCAGCGCGGGCCGCTTCACCGTGGACGACTTCGAGAACACCCTGCGGCGCGAGCTGTTCGAAACGGGCACCACGGTCTGGGACATCGACCGGCTGCTGGGTTTCCTGGGTGGCCTCGCGGCCGAGCAGGAGCGGCGCTTGACCGAAGGACAACAGCCCGTTGCGCAGCTCCGCCTCGATCCCAAAGGCTACGGGCTCGAGGCGGGCAGCGTGTTGATCGAAGTCTTGGCGGTCGATCTCGACGGCGATGGGCAGGACAGCCCGGTCGCCGTGTGGGCCCTGGGCGGCGACCGCGGTCGGCGCCGCTATACGGTGATCGACCTGCCGTGAGCGCGGGTGCTCTTGGGGCGGCGGCGCAGCCCGAGCTGTCCGTCCGCTCGGGCCGCTGATGTGGCCAGGGCCGAGCCCGGCCCGACCTGCGTGGCCGATCCCGGTCGATCGGCCCGCCCGGGTGGGACGACGCGGGCTCGGGCAGGCCTGCAAACGATCGCTGCGCGGTGAGGTGTCTGCCTCGGCGGCCACCGGAAAGCGGCCTGACGGCCTCCCGAGAGGCTGGCGCGACGGCTCGGGAGCGGCCCGAGGCGCCGGTTTCCGAGCCGCTCAGCGGCCGGCCGGCACCGGGCTGGTGAGGGGCAGCACGTCGACCTCGAGGACCTCGATTTCCTGATCGCCCTGGGGCAGTCGCAGCAGGGCGCGCTCGCCCTCCTTCTTGCCGAGCATGCCCTGGGCCACCGGCGAGCGGTAGGAGATGTCGTGATCGCCCTCGCTGTCCCAGGGGCCCAGGATGCGCACGAAGTTCTCCTCGCCCGTGCCCAGCACTCGGTAGCGCGCGGAGGTCCCTGGAGCCACCGTTTTGGCCGGGATGGCGGCGTTTTCGATCAGTTGAGCCTTGCGCAGCTCCTCCTCGATCTCCATGGCGCGTGCGGTCAGGTTGCGCTGCTCTTCGATGGCGGCTTCCCACTCGGAATTCTCCGAAAGGTCGCCGTAGGAGGCGGCCCGGCCGATGGCCTCGGAATTGGCCGGAATCTTGACCTCGCGCAGCTCGCGGAGCTCGTTCTCGCGCCGGGACAAGCCCAAGCGGCTGGTCCAGATGGCATCCTCCTCCCAGAAGGGACGCGCCTCGTCGCGGTAGATGTTGGGGTACAGGCTGACGGCGACGTGGGTGAAAGCGCGGTCGATGGGGCCGTCGACGCCCTTGGCGACCAGCGGCATCAGCGCGCGGACCTCGGCCCGTTTCGCGCCGGCCATCAGGGTGCGCAGCAGATTCGGCTCGCCGCCCGAGAGCAGCTGGGTCAGACGCACCTGGGTGCGCTGGCGCTGGGGATCGGCGCCCTCGGCTTCGAACAGGTGGTTGGCCAGCAGCAGGAACGAGTGCAGCCGCTGCAGGGGGCCTGGATAGTTGCCCTTGACCCGGCCCGACTCGGCCAAGTCGGCGATCGCCACCAGGAGGTGCGGGTTGCGCAGGGGCCGGATCAGCAGGGTCTGATAATAGTCGGCGAGCACGCTCTGCCGGCCGGCCTGCATCAGCGCCTCGACCAGGCCACGGGTCATGCCGGGCGCCGCGTGCATCAGGTGCTTGGCGACCTCGTCCAGCCAGGATTCCCCGTAGACCTCGGGAAGCAAGGCGATGGCCAGCTCCTGATCGCGGGAGCCGCCCAGGCGCTCGAACAGGGCCCACAGCAGCGGGGCCTGGCCCGGATCCATCGGGGCCGGCTGTTGCTTGGCCAGTTCCAGACGCTGACCCAGGGCCGGCGGGGTGCTGCCGCGCTCGCCGCGCAAGAACAACCAGGTGGCCATGCGCTGCACATCCTCCGCATCGCCGGAGGCGACCATCTCTTCGAGGGTTTGCAGGGCCGCCTCACGCAGCTGGGCATCGAGTTTCTTCCCGGCGAACAGGTCGCGCACGCGGGTCAGGGCGGCACCGAGGTCCCGGCTCATGCGCAGTTGGTGGCGCAACGACTCGGCCGGGTCCACCGCTGCGTCCAGGAGGCGCACCTGGGAATTGACGCCGGTTCCGGTCACTTCGACGGTCGAGCTGGTTTCGGCCACCTTGCGCGCCTTGCGCCACCAGGAGGTGAAGGCCGCCTGGTCCAGGCCGACCTGGGCCATGGCGCTCTTGAGCACGTTCTGTTTGATTTTGCCCCCATAGCGCTTGGTCACACCGATCAGGACCTGGAGGGGTTCTTCCTTGAGCAGCCGCTCCAGCTTGGCGCGGTCCTTGACCAGCAGGCCGCGGATGTCATCGGCGTCGAGCACGTCGCAGGTGTCGATGACCGTCTTGAGCGGGAACCAGTCGCGCCGGCCCGAGGCGAACTTGATCTGGACTTCGAGCTTGGGCAGGTCCAGGTCCAGGACCTCGCCCACGCCCCAGCCGGAGCGGTGGAAGACCGCGCTGCCCTTGCCCATGCCGATCAGGCTGCGCAAGCTGCGCCAGGCCTTGCGCACGTCCGAGGTGCTTTCATGGAACTGGACCAGACGGGTGTAGTCGTTCCAGTAGGCCTCCTTGCCCCAGCCGGCCAGCGCACAACGGAACAGGCGCGTGGAGAGTTCGCCGGGGGGGCCTCCGAGGAGCATGGCCTTGCCGAGCAGCTCGGCGGCGTCCTTGAAGCGACCGCCCGCCTCGAGCAGCTCGGCGTGCTCGCGCACGAAAGGCAGCATACGCGTCAGATGCTTGGTCTCGGCGGCCGCGTCCAGGCCGAGCAGAACCTCTTCGATGGGGGCCTCCGAGGCCATCAGCTCGGCCCAGGCAGAATCGACCTTGGACCATTCGTTGGCGCGGATCAAGCTGGCCAGAGTCATGGCGAGTGGGGGGGGGCGGAGGGCGAGCGCTGCGAGCCCCCTTGGGCCCGGCCGGCGATTCGCGAAGGGCGGGTTTTGAAACAACCGCGCGCACCGGGCTGGCCCGGCGCGCGCGGTTTGAGCTTTGCACAGTGTGCCGCGGGGCCGCCCCGGACTCAACCGCGGGGGCCTCCGGGGGCGCAACCGCGGGCGGTCCAGAAGAGCGTCAGTTCAGCCGCGCCAGGCGGGATGGGGGCCGCTTTGGCCGGCTCGGCCGCCTCGGGCACCGGCCTGTTTCGCAGTTCGAACCAGCGCGCGGGTCAGGCGGGGGGCCAGCGGCCGCGCAGGCTCCGAGCCCGGTGATGGCGCCCCGCAGGCCTCGATCAGGCCGGTCCCACGGCTCAGCGCTGCCCAGGCTTCTGCCCCCCGGTGCCGGTTGGCTGAATGCCCCTGCCTTGCCGGGGGCCGCACGGAGACAGGGCGCCGGACGCCGGCCCCTTTCGGCGGGACGGGGCCTGCCGCCTGGGGAAGCGCGCGCCCCGGCTGCATCGCAGCGCCAGGGGGGCGGGGAGAGCAGCCAACAGAGTCCGATCGGCCAGTGCCCGGGCGGCAAGGGGGTTGGCGCACCCCGGGCCGGCCCGTTGCCCCGGCGGGAGCGTCTGCCCCGGTGTCAGTCCACCGCCAGCCAGGCGCCCTTGAGGTAGCGCGAGCGGGTGAAGTCGGGGCGTTGGGGGTGGTCGGGCCCGGCCCCGAGTGTCTCCAGCAGCCGCACGTCCCGTTCGGCGCGCCGCGCGGCGTGGAAGACGGTTCCGAGGAACCCCTGTAGATCGACCGCCCCGGAGCAGGAGAAGGTGAACAGGAAGCCGCCCGGCCGGACAGCGCCCAGGGCCAGGGTGTTGAGGTCCAGGTACTTGCGCAGGGCCGCTTCGACGCCCGCCTTGCCGGTGGCCAGCTTGGGCGGGTCGAGCACCACCAGGTCCGCCCGGCGGCTCGGATCCTGATGATCGCGTAGCCAGTCGAAAGCGTCCGCGTGGGTCCATTCCACCGCGAGAGCGTTGGCCCGGGCGGCCTCGCTGGCCAGCCCCAGGGCGACCTCGTCCAGGTCCACGGCGCGCACGCCGCGGGCACCGGCGCTGGCCGCGTGGATCGAGAACCCGCCGCTGTTGCAGCACAGGTCGTAGACCAGCCGTCCGCTGGCGACCGCGCCCACCCGCCGGCGGTTGTCGCGCTGATCGCAGAAGAAACCGGTCTTGTGCCCTTGCCCGGGGCGCACGGGGAAGCGCAGGCCGTGCTCCTCTACGAAGCCCGCCGGCGCCGGCGGCTCCCGGTCGAGGTCCTCGAGCAGGCCGCTCGGGAAGCCCTCGAGCTTGGCGGCCTGGTTCGGCACCCGGTGGACCCGGGCGAGGTCCGGGTAGAGCTGGCCCAGGGCCCAGTCGAGCTCGGCGCGCAGGCGGAAGAAGCCCAGGGCGTGGTGCTCGACCACCAGGCAACCGCCCAGGCGGTCGACCACCAGGCCGGGCAGGTCGTCGCCCTCGCCGTGGACCACACGGTAGGCGTCGGTGACCTCCGGGAGGCGCAGGGCCCGCCGGCGCAGGTCGTCGGCCGCTTTGAGGCGCCTCAGCAGGAACTCGCGCGGGCGCTGGAGGTCGCTGCGGCGCCCCCGGGACAGCCAGCGCAGGGCCACATCGCTGGAGCCATTCCACAGCCCGTGCCCCACGAAACGCCCCGAGGCGTCGAGCACCTCGACCAGGGCCCCATCCAAGGGGTTGGCCCCCTCTGGCTCCACCTGCCGGGCGTAGGTCCAGGGTCCGCGGGTCAGGCTGTCGTCGTGCAGTCGCACCTGCGGGAGTTCCTGGCCGGTCATGGGCGCAGGATAGCGAGGGCTGCACCCTTTGCGGCGCGCGGCTTCCGCCGCTCGGCGCTTCGGCGCCGGGTTCAAGCTCGCAGGATTGGGAAGGTTTTCGAGCGGACGGCTTCGAATCCGCACCAAAACTCTGCCCGTTGAGACTGCGACATCTCGTCGTCCGCGGGTGCGAGGGTCTGATCCTCGACTTCCCACGAGAGGTTCCGAGGGAGCGCGTTTGTCCAGGCCAAAACCTCCGCAAAGCCCGCGCACACTGCTTTGGCTGCGACGCATCGTCGCGCCCTCGACCAGCCAACGCAGGGTTTTTCCGCGTTGACTGCGGCAGTTTGTCTGCCAGCGGGGCCCGCGTCACGAGCTCCCACACCTCGAAGCCCATGCAGGGACGTTTCCCATCGCTCGCAAGCGCTCTAGGATCCGGCCGAAGCTCCACAACCCACCCCAGGAGCCGCGCTCCCCATGACAGCCGCAAACGCCACCACGCCCCCGCCGCTGCTCGATTCCTTCAAGTACGACGACGCGATCTCGCGCAAGTTCGTGATCGCGACCGTGCTCTGGGGCCTGGTCGGCACCCTGGTGGGCCTGATCATCGCCCTGCAGCTGGTCCTGCCGACCCTCAACTTCGGACTGCCCTGGCTGTCCTTCGGCCGCCTGCGCCCGCTGCACACCAACGCGGTGATCTTCGCCTTCGCGGGCAACGCGGTCTTCGCCGCGATCTACTACTCGAGCCAGCGCCTGCTCAAGGCGCGCATGTTCAGCGACCTGCTCAGCAATCTGCATTTCTGGGGCTGGCAGCTGATCATCGTGGCGGCGGCGGTCACCCTGCCCCTGGGCATCACCCAGTCCAAGGAGTACGCCGAGCTCGAGTGGCCGATCGACCTGGCGGTGGTGCTGGTCTGGGTGGTCTTCGCGATCAACTTCTTCGGCACGCTGATCAAGCGCCGCGAGCGCCACATCTACGTGGCGATCTGGTTCTACATCGCCACGATCGTTGCCATCGCGGTCCTCTACATCCTGAACAACCTGGCCCTGCCGGTGGGGCCCACCAAGAGCTATTCGGTCTACGCGGGCGTCCAGGACGCCTTCATGCAGTGGTGGTACGGCCACAATGCGGTGGCCTTCTTCCTGACCACCCCGTTCCTGGGCCTGATGTACTACTTCCTGCCCAAGGCGGCGGGCAAGCCGGTCTACAGCTACAAGCTGTCGATCCTGCACTTCTGGTCGATCGTCTTCGTCTACATCTGGGCCGGTCCGCACCACCTGCACTACACCTCGGTCCCGGCCTGGATGTCGACCTTAGGGATGCTGTTCTCGCTGATGCTGTGGATGCCCAGCTGGGGCGGCATGATCAACGGCCTGCTGACCCTGCGCGGCGCCTGGAACAAGGTCGCCGAGGACCCGATCCTCAAGTTCTTCGTGGTGGGCATCACCTTCTACGGGATGAGCACCTTCGAGGGGCCGATGCTCTCGATCAAGAGCCTCAACGCCCTCAGCCACTATACGGACTGGACCATCGCCCACGTGCACGCCGGGGCCCTGGGTTGGAACGGCTTCATGACCTTCGGGATGGTCTACTGGCTGCTGCCGCGCCTGTTCCAGGCACCGCTCCACAGCCAAAAGCTGGCCACCAACCACTTCTGGATCGGAACGATCGGCATCCTGCTCTACGTGGTGCCGATCTACGCGGCCGGCCTGACCCAGGGCCTGATGTGGCGCGCCTTCGATGCCAGCGGCTCGCTGATGTACGGGGACTTCCTGGACACGGTGCTGCGACTCAAGCCGCTCTACTGGGCGCGCGCCGCCGGCGGGGCCCTGTACATCGTCGGCGTGCTGCTGATGGTCTACAACCTGCTGATGACCTGGAAGGCCGCGCCGAAGGTCTACTCGGAACCGGTGATCCAGGCCGCGCCGCTGGCTAAGCACTACGTGCCGGCCCCGCGTCCGGACAACGTCCCGGATGGTATGAGCCACATCGGCAAGCGCCTCTACCGGCTCTTCGACGCCGGCTGGCACCGGGCCTGGGAAGGCAAGCCGATGGTTTTCACCCTGTGGGTCGCGATCGCCGTGATCAGCGCCTCGCTGTTCGAGATCGTGCCCACCTTCGCGATCAAGTCGAACGTGCCGACGATCGCTTCCGTGACGCCCTACACGCCGCTCGAGCTGCTGGGCCGCGACATCTACGTCGCGGAGGGCTGCTACAACTGCCACAGCCAACAGATCCGGCCCATGCGCCACGAGACCGAGCGCTACGGCGAGTACAGCAAGGCCGGCGAGTTCGTCTACGACCGGCCCTTCCAGTGGGGCAGCCGCCGCATCGGCCCGGACCTGGCCCGCGAAGGCACCAAGATCACCTCGGTCCTGTGGCACGTGCGCCACATGGAGAACCCGGGCTGGTCGGCGCCGGGTTCGCTGATGCCGCCCTATCCCTGGCTGCTCAATTACGCCACGGACTACGCCTCCCTGCCGGCCAAGATCGCTGGCCTGGTGGCCCTGGGCACGCCCTACGGACGCGAACAGCAGGAATCGATCGCGCTGGCCAAGGCCCAGGCCCTCGAGCTCAAGAATCGTCTGATCGCCGAGGATCCGAGCTACGCCCAGGTTGCCATCGAGGACAAGCAGATCATCGCCTTGACCGCCTACCTGCTGCGCCTCGGCGTCGACATCACGAAGCCCGCGCCCGATCCCGAAGGCCAGGCCAGCGCCGGGCAGCCGGTGGGAGAACGCGGTGCACTCTGAACCGCTGGCGCTGCTGCTGTCCGTTCCGGGGGGCCTGGGCACCCTGGCGCTCGGAATCAATTCGGCCAAGGGCCTGGCCCTGGTCTTCTTCTTCGCTTTCTTCCTCGTCCTCCTGCTGCGCCTGATGCTGGGGTCCAAGGACTCCTTTGCGAGGCGCGCAGAGATTCCGCTCCACGACCACCAGGTCGTCGAACCCCGGGAGATGAATCGCCATGACTGACCACGGTCCCGCGCATCCCGCCCACACTGCCCATGCCGGCGGAGGCGCCCTGAATCCCGGGGAGATCCCGGTGGGTATGCGGCCCAGCAGCGACCCGCTGCTGGACCACGAATACGACGGCATCCGCGAGTACGACAACCCCCTGCCCGGCTGGTGGGTGGCGCTCTTGTGGGCCACGATGATCTTCTCCGTGGTTTACGTTTTTTATTACCACTCGGGCGTCGAAGGGCGCTCGATCGAAGGCGATTACCAGAGCGAGGTCGCGGCCTTCGCCCAGCAGCTGATCGCGCGCTACGGCGAGCTCGCCGCCGACCAGGACACGATTCTGCGCTACGCCCAGGATCCCATGGCCATGGCCGGCATGGGTAGCCAGTTCAAGGCGCGCTGCGCGCAGTGCCACGCCAACGATGGGGGCGGCAACATCGGCCCGAACCTGCTCGACGACCACTACATCCACATCAAGGACGTGGCCGATCTCTATCGGGTGATCAAGGATGGCGTGGTCGCCAAAGGCATGCCTGCCTGGGGGCAGCAGCTCAGCGAGACCCAGCTGGTCCTGATGGCCGCCTACGTGGCCCAGCTGCGCGGACAGGGTGCGGGCGGCAAGCAGCCCGAAGGCAATCCGATCGCCCCCTGGCCGAGCGCGCCGGTCAGCGCGCCGGAGTCCGGCACCCGTTGAGCGCGCCCGGCGCGGCAGCGGGCGCCCGCGGGCGCCGACGCCGGCCCCGGCGCGCGGGGACTCGAGCACGGGGCCGTAGACAGCCCCCGGAGCAAAGGGTCGATCCGCGCCGGGAACCCGGGACGACGGGGCGCCTCGAAGGGCATAGCCGCTCTCTTCCCAGCAACCGACCCAGGAGCTTGAACATGCCGACCCTCGATCAACCCAGCGAAGCCGCGACCGGCAACGGCGCTCGCCCGGCGCCGGCGCATCCTGGAGCGCAAAAGCGGGTGCTGGCGACCCTGAACGAGGACGGCACGCGGCGCTGGCTGCGCCCGCGCCTCTCGACCGGCGGCTGGTGGACCAAGCGTCGGCTGGTCGCCTACGGGCTGATGGCTCTGTTCACGATCACGCCCTTCCTGCGGATCGGGGGCCAGCCCCTGTTCCGCTTCGACGTGATGAGCCGCGAGTTCATCTTCTTCGGGGTCACCTTCTTTGCGACGGAGACCCTGCTGCTGGCCCTGCTGCTGCTGTCGATCTTTCTGGGCATATTTCTGATCACGGCCCTGTTCGGCCGAGCCTGGTGCGGTTGGGCCTGCCCGCAGACGGTCTACATGGAGTTCCTCTACCGGCCCATCGAGCGCCTGGCCCAGGGCAAGCACTACAGCAAGGGTGGCGCCGGGATGCCGGGCTGGCGGCGGCTCTTGCAGTACGGGCTCTACCTGCTGGTCTCGCTGTTCTTGGCCAACACCTTCCTGGCCTGGTTCGTGGGGACCGACCGGGTGCTCGAATGGATGCAGCAGTCGCCCCTGCAACACCCCAAGTCGTTCCTGCTGGTGGCCGGGGTGACCGCGGCGATGATGGTCGACTTCTGCTTCTTCCGCGAGCAGATGTGCACGATCGCCTGTCCTTATGGCCGGCTGCAGTCGGTGCTGCTCGACCGGGACTCCTTGATCGTCGGCTACGACCGCCGGCGCGGGGAGCCGCGCGGCAAGCTGGCGCGCATCGCCTCCGGTGAAACGAGCCGGGGCGATTGCGTCGATTGCGGCCTGTGCGTGGTGACCTGCCCGACCGGGATCGACATCCGCGACGGGCTGCAGATGGAATGCATCCACTGCACGCAGTGCATCGACGCCTGCGATGCGGTCATGGAGAAGATCGGCAAACCCAAGGGCCTGATCCGTTACGGCTCCCAGAACGGTCTCGAGGGCCGTCCCGGGCAGCGCCTGCGGCCGCGCGTTTTGATCTATCCGCTGCTGCTCCTGGGTTTGCTCGGGACCCTGGGCTGGCGGCTGGCCGCGCGCCAGCCCGCGGAGCTGACCTTCCTGCGCATGCACAGCGCGCCCTACACCCTGCTGGCCGATGGACGGGTCAGCTGCCAGGTGCACCTGCGCGTGCAGAACAAGGGCCCCGAGCCCCTCGAGCTGGACCTCGATCTGACCGGCCCCGGGGAGCTGATCAAGCCGACCTTTCCGGTGCGACTCGAACCGAAAGCCATGGCCGAGTCCAGCGTCTTCGTGGTGCTGCCTCGCGCGGCCTTCGTGCGCGGTATCACCGAGATCGAGTTGGCCCTGGGGGAGGTCGCGGGCATCGAGGCGGCCGGCCTGGCTGCGAGCTCCGCCGAGCCCCTGGTGCGGGCGCGTCGGACCCTGCTCGGGCCTCAAGGTCCAGCGCCGGCGCCCGCCGCCGCCCCCGAATCTTCGAACTGAGCCCCTTTGCCCATGAATCCCAAGGTTTTCTGGATCGGCCTGGTGCTCGGGCTGCTTGGCATCTCGGTCTCGATCCAAGCGGTCGGGCTGGTGTTGGCCAGTTCGGAGCCGTCGATGGCGATCGAGAAGGACTACGAGCGCAAGGCCCGCGACTGGGACCTCCATCGCGCCCAGCTGGCCGCCAACCAGCGGCTGGGCTGGCAGATCGAGAAGCGTTTCGAACCCGCCGGGCACGGTCGCCTGGCGGCTTGCGTGACGCTCACCGATCGCGAGGGCCTGGCGCTGACCGGGGTCCAGCTCTGCGGCAACACCTTCCACAACGCCCGCGCCGCGCAGCCCGAAGCGCTGCAGTTCGCCGAGATCGCGCCGGGGCTGTACCGGGGCGAATTCCGCATCGCTCGCGGCGGGCTGTGGATCTTCGAGCTGGAAGCACAGCAGGCCGACCTGCGCTTCACGACCACCTGGCGCTCGACCCTCGAACCTCCGCAAAGTTGAGTTGGCGACAGGCTGAACAACATCGACTCGGGTTGCCCCCGAGCTGCCAGACCAGCCCGTCAGATGCCTTGGGGCCGCCATCCGGCGGCCGCGGCAGCCTGGATCGGCGCCACGAGCCGATCGTGGCCCCTGAGAAACCCGCGACACGAGCTCTCTCCGAACCCCGCAGCCCGCCCCGCGGGTGCCCTCGGGTCCGCCTCGGCTGGCCGCAAGGTCCCGGGGGCCGGGCCCGGGGCGCCGCGAGCCGCAGCGACCTGCCTCCTTGAACCCATGTCCACGCCCTTCCCCATGCCCGATTGGCTGCCCCTGGCCGGGGCCGTGCTGTCGGCGAGCCTGCTGGGCTCGCTGCACTGCGTGGGCATGTGCGGTCCGCTGCTGGCGCTGGCGGGAGGGCCCCGGGGCCAGGGTGGCCGCGCGGGACTGCTCACGGCCTACCACCTGGGGCGCTTGTCGGCCTACGCCGCCCTGGGGGCCCTGGCGGGCGCCTTGGGCGCCGCCTTGGACCTGTCCGGCCAGGCCTTCGGCCTGCAGCGCCTGGCCCTCGGGCTGACCGGCGCCCTCATGCTGCTCTTCGGCGCGGTCCAGCTGGCCTCGGCCTTCGGGCTCCTGGCGGGCCCCGCCGGTCTGCCCGGCGGGCTGCTGCCGGCCGGCCTGCGCGAGCGGGCCCGCGGCTCTTTCGCCCGGCTGGCGCCGCGGCTCGGGCGCTGGCCGCGGGCGCTGCGGCCCCTCGGGCTCGGCCTGCTCAGCGCATTCCTGCCCTGCGGCTGGCTGTACGCCTTCGTGGCCTTGGCCGCTGGCCAGGGCGGCCCGCTGCCGGGCGCTTTGGTGATGGCTGCCTTCTGGCTCGGGGGCCTGCCGGCCTTGAGCGTGTTCAGCCTGCTGGTCGGGCGCCTGCTGGCCTCCCGCCGACGCCTGGTGCCGCTGGTCAGCGCCGCCGCGCTGATGATGGTCGGCGCCCTGGCCCTGGTCGGCCGCGGGCAGCTCGGACCCTTGGCCCTGACGGGCGACGCCTTGGAGCCGGCGGCGGCGCTCGAAGCCCTCGAGGCCACGCCGGAGTGCTGTCGCCATGGGGCCGCCGGTGGCTGATCCGGGCGGCGCCCTCGCGAGCTCCTGCAAGCATTGCCAAAGCCCCCTGGGCGGCGCGCGCGTGGGGGAGTTCTGCTGCTCCGGTTGCGCAGCGGTGCATGCGGCCATCGGCGCCCTCGAGCTGGGCGAGTTCTACGCCCAGCCGCGGCCCGCGGGGGCTCCGGCGAAGGTCAGCGGCCGGGGTTTCGAGGAGTTCGACGATGCGAGCTTCCTGAAGCTGTACGGGCGCGGCCTGGCCGGGGGGCTGATCGAGCTCGAGCTGGTCCTCGAAGGCGTGCACTGCGCCAGCTGCGTGTGGCTCGTCGAGCGCCTGCCGCGGGCGGTGCCGGGCCTGGCTTCGATCGAGCTGGACCTGCGCCGGCGCCTGGCCCGCGCGCGCTTCGATCCGCGCGCGCTGTCCCCGGCGGAGCTGGCGCGGGCCCTGGATCGGCTGGGCTACGCGCCGCATCCATTCCGCTCGGCGGAAAGGGCCGCGTTGCGCCAGCGCGAAGAGCGCCGGCAGTGGATCCGTCTCGGCATCGCGGGCGCCCTGTTCGGCAACGCCATGCTGATCGCCTTCGCGCTCTACGGGGGCGCTTTTGCGGGCATGGAAACCGCCCAGCAGGATCTGCTGCGCTGGTTCGGCTCGGCCTTGACCCTGGCCTCGGTCTTCGGCCCGGGCCTGCTGTTCCACCGCGGGGCCCTGGCCGCCCTGCGCCTCTGCAGCGTGCACATGGACGTGCCGGTGTCCTTGGCGCTTTCGATCGGCAGCCTGTGGGGCCTTTACAACACAGCCACCGGCCAAGGGGAGGTGTATTTCGAGTCCCTGACGGCGGTGGTGTTCCTGCTCTTGATCGGGCGCACCGTCCAGGGGCGTCACGAGCGCCAGGCCGCCGATCAGGTCGAGCTGCTGTTTTCCCTGGCGCCGCAGCGCGCGCGCCGCATCGACGGGGGCGTGGAGCGCGAGGTGCCGGTCAGCGCCCTCTGCCCCGGCGACCTCGTGGCGCTGCGCGCCGGCGACGTGTTGCCCGCCGACGGGCGCATCGAGCGCGGCAGCGGGCGCCTCGATCTGTCGCTCTTGACCGGCGAATCGCGGCCCATCGAGGTCGGCCCGGGGGCCCTGGTCAGCGCCGGCACGACCTTGTTGGATGCGCCGCTCGAGGTCCGGGTAACCGCCGTCGGCGCCGGGACGCGGCTTTCGAAGCTGGTGGCGCGCATCGTCGACGGCGCCGCCGAGCGGCCGCGGCTGGTGCGCCTGGCGGACCGGGTGGCGCGGCGCTTCGTCGCGGCGATCCTGGTGCTCGCCGGCCTGACGCTGTTGCTCTGGTGGCCGGTGGGGCCCGACGAGGCCCTCGAGCACGCCATCGCGCTCTTGATCGTCACCTGTCCCTGCGCGCTCGGCCTGGCGACGCCGCTGGCGATCCAAGCGGCCATCGGGCGCGCCGCCCGGGCGGGCTTGCTGATCAAGAGCGGCGAGGTGCTCGAGCGCCTGGGCGGGCCCGCGGGCACGGCCCTGTTCGACAAGACGGGCACCTTGACGGAGGCCCAGGCTTCCCTGGCGACCCGCTGCGGCGATCCAACGGTGCTGGCGCGGGGCGCGCGCCTCGAGGCCTGTTCGGGGCACCTGTTGGCGCGCGCCGTCGCCGCTGGGTTGGGGGTCGATCCCGGCCTGCCCGCGCCGCAGGAGGTGCGCGAAATCCCCGGGCGCGGTCTGATCGGGCTGGTGGATGGCCGCCGCCTGGCGGTCGGCAATCGGCAACTGGCGGAGGCCGAGGGGGCGCTCCTCGGCGCCGACTGGCTGGCCGAAGAGCGGCGCCTGCTGGAGCGCGGCGAGACGCCGGTTTGGATGGTGGAGGCGGGCAGCGCTCTGGCGCTGGTGGGCCTGGCCCAGCGGCTGCGGCCGGAGGCCGGGCGGGCCCTGGCGGAGCTCGAAGCCCTGGGCTGGCGCGTCGAGGTGATCTCCGGGGACCGCGCCGCCCTGGTGCGGCGTGCGGCCCAGGAACTCGGGATCGAGCCCGCGCGGGCCCGCGGCGAACTGGGGCCGGAGGAGAAGCTCGCCGCGATCCGCGCCGCGCGGGAGCGGGGTCCGGTGCTGATGGTCGGCGACGGGGTCAACGACGCCGCCGCCCTGGCGCACGCGGATGTGGGCGTGGCGCTCTCGGGCGCCGCCGAGGCCAGTTTGGAAGCCGCCGACGTCTATCTGTCGGGCACCGGGCTGGCCGGGCTGCCGGCGCTGGTCCGGGGCTCGCGGGCCACCCTGGCTGCCCTCAGGCGCAACGTGCTGGCCTCCTTGGCCTACAACCTGGTGGCGGGCGGCCTGGCCATCGCCGGCCTGATCCATCCGGTGATCGCGGCCATCTTGATGCCGCTGTCGTCCCTGACGGTGATCACGCTGTCCTGGCGCGCTCGCACCTTCGCTGCGCCGGAGGCCACGGAGGCCAACGTCGAGCCGCGGGCAGGAGGGGGCGCCGAGCAGGCCTCGCGGGCGGTGACGACGCCGCGGGGGGCGGTCGCGTCCAGCGCCGGGGGCAGGTCGTGAAACTCTCGCTCGCGGGGTTGCCCGCTGGCGCGGCGTGCGGGCCCGAGCGCGACGGGCGGGCCGCGCAACCCTGCCGCCGGGGGCGCTAGACTCGGCGCACCGCCCCGCGGCGGACTCTCCATGGGCTTGCTCTCGCTGGTGCTGACGATCGCGCTGCTGGTGGTGGCCGTGTTCGTTGGCCTGTTCGTCTGGGCGGTGCGCAGCGGCCAGCTGGACGACTTGGAGACCCCCGCGCACCGCATGCTGCACGGCGACGGAGACGAGCCGGCGGGGGGGCGACAGGGCGACGACCCCGTCCGGCCCTCCGGCTCTTGACGGGCGCGGCGAGCGCTCGTCTCGGACGGGGCCCGAGGCGGCGCCCGCGTTTCCACGGGCGGCTGGACCGCACCCCGGCCGGCGCGGGGCCGCAGGCCGCGCGCGGGGCCGCCTCCGGGTCGTATGCTCGCCGCGATGCGCCCGCCGCCCCAGAGACTCCTGCTCCCCCTGCTCGGCAGCCTGCTGCTGGCCCCGGTCGGGGCCCAGATCCCGGTGCCCAACCAACCGCCGGCGCGGCCGGATCCGCCCCGGGCCATGGCGATCGTGGGGGCCACGATCCACTCCCAAGAGCCGGGGCAGGTCCCCGAGGTCGGGACCGTGCTGATCCTGGGGGAGCGCATCCAGGGCCGCGTGGCCGAGGGCACGCTCTCGCAGCAGGTCGAGCGCATCGACGGCTCCGGCAAGCATCTGGTGCCCGGCCTGATCGACGGGCTGGTCAATTTCGACCCCGCCCACGATCTGCTCTATCTGGCTGCCGGGGTGACCCTGGTGCGCGACATGGGCGGGGACGCCGGTCAGGTGGCCACGCTGCGCGATGCCAGCTTCCGCGACCGGGTTCCGGGGCCGGCGCTCTTGACCGCCGGGGCGGTCTTGGACGGCGATCCGCCGCTCAGCGCCGCCGCCGTGGCGGTCGATAGCGAGGACAAGCTGCGCGATGCGATCGTGCAGCTGGCGCAGGCCTACAAGGTCGACTTCCTCTCGATCCAGCCGAACTTCAAGCTCGAGCTGCTGCCGGCGCTGGCGCGCCTCTCCAGGGAGCAGGAGCGCGAGATCTGGGGCTTGCCGCCGCGCGGGGCCGATCTCAGCCGTTTGATCGGCTGGCGCGGGGTTTCGGGCCTGGACGTGCTGCTGCCCAAGGATGTGCAATGGAGCTTCGTGCAGGGGCCCGCATTCGCCCCGGGCATCGCGCTGATGCGCGAGCGCGGCCTGGCGGTCGTGCCGCTGGCAGGCGAGGCCCGGCGGCGCATGCAGCGCGGCGACCCGCTCAGCCCGGACTTCGAATTGCTGGACTCCTTCTACGAGGTCGAGTGGCTGTCCGAGTGGGGCTTGCGGGAGCCGCGTTTCGACGAGCGGTTCCTCGAAACCGGCAAGCGCGTAGACCAAAAGCGCCTCGAACTGCTCAAGAACCTGCACGGGGCCGGGGTCGAGCTGCTGCCCGGTTCCGGCGCACCTTTGGCTTGGAATCTGCCCGGACGCGCGCTGCTCGAAGAGCTCGACGACTGGGTGCGCGCCGGGCTCCCGCCCGAAGAGGTGCTGGCTCTGGCTACGCGCGGCGCAGCGGCCCTGGTGGGGCAGAGCGAGGAGCGCGGCCGGATCGCGCCCGGGATGGTGGCGGACCTCTTGCTGCTGGATGGCGACCCGCGCCAGGGATTGGCGCCGCTGCGCGACCCGGCTTGCGTGGTGGTGCGGGGGCGGGCGCTGTCGCGCGCGGCGATCGCGCAGGGCCTCGACGAGCTGCGCGACCGCAGGCGCGCCGAGCGCGAGCGGGATCGCCAGCCCCTGGTGCTGCCCGAGCTCGAACTGCCGCCCGGAGAGCCGCTGCTGGCGGGCCAGGTCGAAACGCGCTACCTGGGCAAGCGCCTGTCCGGCGAGCGCTTCGCCGTGCTGCAGAGCGAGGGCTCGAACCTCGATGTGATCACGCGCCTGTACGTGCCGCCTTCGGGGGACTTGGCGGAGAGCCAGCTCGAGGCCGCGCAGCGGCTGGTCGATGGCCGCTTGACCAATTTTGCCTTCCGGCTGCTGACCGGCGGGGACGAGCTGATCCTGCGCGGCTCGCTGGTCGCCGGGCAGCTGCGCCTCGAGCGCAAATACAACGGTTCGGTGATCGCCACGCAGGTCACCGAGGAGCAGCCGGTGGCGGTGGTGCTCTCACCGCTGACCGACACGGTCGCCACGGCGCTGGTCCTCGGGCAATGGCCGACGACCGGCAGCATCACCGTGCTCGAGCTGGCCGATCAGCTCGAACCGGTGCTCGATCGCTGGCTGATCCAGGATGCGCCCGATGGTTCGCGCTGGGTGCGCAACCAGCAGGGCTGGATGCGCTTCGCCTACCGGGCCGACGGAGCGCCCGAGCGGATCTCGCGCGGCACCGGTCGCCAGGCCGTCGAAGTGCTCCCCAGCGAAGTTGGCATCGACAACTTCGGTGGCGCGGGCCTGCCGGTGCGGTTCGTGTCCCCCGTGGAGCCCCAGGGACCCAAAGCGCCCGGCGTTTTGGAGGAGGCGGGACCGCGGTGACCGCCTTGACCGTCCGCTTGGCGAGCCCGGAGAACCGCCAGGTTCCCGTGGCCGCCCCGGGGGAGTTCCAGCCGCTCGAAATCGGCCCCCTGCGGGTTTGGCCTCCCGTGGTGCTGGCGCCCATGGCCGGGGTCACGAATTACCCCTTCCGCGCCCTGTGCCGCAGCCAGGGCGCCGGGCTGTACGTCAGCGAGATGATCACGGCGCGCGGTTTCCTGGTGGGCAACCGCTTGACCCACAAGCTGGCCTATTTCGGGCCCCACGAATCGCCGCGCTCGCTGCAGATTTACAGCAGTGAGCCCCGCGACGTGGCCGAGATGGTGCGGCGGCTGGTCGCCGAGGAGCGCGTCGATCATCTGGACATGAACCTGGGCTGCCCGGTGCGCAAGGTGACGCGCGCCGGCGGCGGCAGCGCGATCCCGCTCAAGCCGCGGCTCTTGGCTCGGTTGGTGCGCGCGGCGGTCGAGAACGCGGGCTCCGTGCCCTTCACGGTCAAGATGCGCAAGGGCATCGATGAGAGCCTGCCGACTTTCCTGGAGGCCGGTCGGGTGGCGGAGCAGGAGGGCGTCGCGGCGGTCGGGCTGCACGCGCGCACCGCGGCGCAGCTCTACTCCGGCAGCGCCGATTGGGACGCGATCGGCACCTTGGCGGCCAGCCTGCGGGTGCCGGTGCTCGGCAACGGCGACATCTGGGAGTGCTGGGATGCCCTGCGCATGATGCGTCAGACCGGTTGCCGCGGCGTGATCGTCGGCCGCGGCTGTCTGGGCCGTCCCTGGCTTTTCAAGGAGCTGGCCCAGATCTTCGACGGCCGGGAGCCGCCTTTGCCGCCGAACCTCGGAGGCGTCCTCGAGGTCATGCTGGATCATGCGCGCCGCCTGGTGGATTTCTTCGGCGAAACCCAGGGGCTGCGGCAGATGCGCAAGTGGGCTTCCTGGTACACCAAGGGCTTCCGCGGCTCGAGCGCCGTGCGGGGCGAGTTGGTGCGCCTCGAGAGCCTAGAGCAGTTGCGGCTCCTGGTGGAGCAGCTCGATCTGGCGGAGCCCTTCCCGGTGACCGCCTTGCGGGCGCACCGCGCCAAGGGATCCCAAAGCCAGAAGGTAAGTTTGCCCGAGGGGTATCTCGAGCAGCGCGACGATCCGCGCTCGATGGGCGAGCTGGGCGCGCCCGAAGGCGATTCCTGTGGCGAGGGGGAGGACGACGAGGCCATCTCCGGGGGCTGAGCGCATGTTGCCCCGTGCCCGGGTGGATGGACGGCCCGCCGATCTGGTGGTGGTCGGAGCGGGAGCCGCGGGCCTGTGGGCCGCCGAGGTGGCGGCGCGCGCGGGAGCGCGCGTGCTGCTGCTCGAGAAGACGCCGCGCACGGGCACCAAGATCCTGGCCAGCGGCGGCACGCGCTGCAATCTGACCACCACCCTGGAGGCCGGGGAGGCCGCGGCCCTGTTCGGAAAGGCCGGCGAGCGCTTCCTGCTGCCGGCGTTCTGGAATCTGCCGCCGCAGGCGGTGCGCGAGCGCTTCCACGTTTGGGGCGTGCCCACGGAGACGGCGCCGCTCGAAAAAATTTTTCCTGCCAGCCACAACGCCAAGGACGTGCGTGACGCACTGGAGCGGGCCGCGCGCGCGGCCGGGGTCCTGATCCTGCTCTCAGCGCCCCTGGCGGGCCTCGAGCGATCGGAGGACGGCTTTCGCTTGCATCTGGCCGATGGCAGCGGTCTCTGGTCTCCGCGCGTGGTTCTGGCGGTCGGCGGGCAGAGCTATCCGAAGACCGGCACCACCGGGGACGGCTATGCCTGGCTGCGCGCTCTACGGCTGCCGCTGGTCGAGCCGGTCCCCGCTCTGGTGCCGCTGCACTCGCCGGCGGACTGGGTGCGCGACCTGACCGGCATCGCGCTGCCGGAGGTCGAGGTGCGCTTGTGCGGCCCCGGCGGCCAGACCTACGAGCGGCGACGGCGGCCGCTGCTGTTCACCCACCA
>JBILNK010000187.1:0-8059 GCA_044375105.1 Planctomycetota bacterium | reverse complement strand
CGCTCGGGGGCCGCCAGGCCCGGGGCCGAGGCCTGCGAGGCGGTTGAGGCATCCGGTGCCGGGCTGGCCGCCGGCGCGGATGCGCCCTGGGCCGGATCGCTGGCCGGGGAGCCCTCGGCGGCCGGAGCCTCGGCGGCGCTGGCCGCAGGGCTGGCCGCAGCGCTGGAGGTCGCCGCCGCAGGCGCTGCCCCGGCAGCGGCGGGCGCCGCGGCCGGCCGCGGATCGAGACGCGCTTGGATGCGGTAGGCGACCCGGTTCAGGCCGCCCCGCCCGCGCTCGCCCTCGAGGGGAGCGTAGCCGGGATAACGGACCGGCTCGGGCAGGGCCTTGGGCCGGCTGGTGGGCGGGGCGCTGGGCGCCGGCGCCTGCTCCGGGCTCGGCGGGGCTTCGCTGGCAGCCGGATCGGGCGCTCCGCTTTGGGGCGCGGCGGGGGGCGCTCCGGCGGCGGGGGCGGCCCCAGGCTCCTGGGCCCATCCAGACGGGGCCAGAAGCGGGAAGGAAAGACCCGCCAGGACCGCCAGGACGCCCCGCAGCCCGCCCAGGGGCCCGCCAGCGGCACGGCCGCCGAGCGGCCCTGCAGGCCCCGCACCAGGCCCTCCAAATCGACGCAACCTAAGACGCAGCAGGAACTTATGTCGATCCATGGGGGCCGCCCTGCGGCCTGCGCTGGGGGGCTCGGGATTCTATCAGCCCGGCGCAGGCAGGACCCGGGCGAACCGCCGGGCCCGGGCCCCCGGGAGCGCTGTTTTTGAGCCCGCGGACGAATTCCGCTCAGGGTCCGGCGGGGCCCTCCGATAAAGACTTCGACGGAGAGTTCCCCGACTCCCTTCCCTGCAAGAATTCTATGGAGATCCGAGGCAAGACCCCCGAACCGCGCCGCACCGAAATGCGCTCGGGCGCCGCGGACCCGGCTCAAACCGCTGGGGCCGCGGGGAGATCGGAGCGCGAGATCGCCGCTTCTACCGAACGGGTCGAGGGAACGCGCCAAGAGCGCGCCCGCGGCGAAGCCGCCCGCCAGCCGGGCGAGGAAGGCCGGGCGGCCGAAACCCGCTCCCAGGCCGAAGCCCTGCGCACGCCGGAGCGCGTCGACCGGGCCGACCGCGAGGAGCTCGCCCGCCGCCGCGCCGCGCTCCGCGCCAACCAAACCCAGGGCGCCGACCGCCTGGAGGTCTCGAGCCAGGCCGACCGCCTCGCGCGCCTCGAAACCGCCCTGCGGGCCGAGCGGCCCCAGCCGGTCAGCCCGGAGCGCCTGGCCGAGCTGCGCAGCGCCTACCGCGAGGGCCGGCTCAACACGATGGAGCTGATCGTGCGCAGCGCCGACCGGCTCCTGGCCGGCGAAGAAGGCGAGATCGCCTCCGCCGCGCCCCGCGCCTGACGGACTGAACGGCTCCAGGACGCATCCCACGGGAGGCACCTGCGCTGCGGCCCCTCGAGGCGCCCGGCCCCCATGGCAGGCAGTCCCCAGGCCCGGCGCGGCCGATGGGACAGGGGGTTCCTGGGCAGGTCGACGATCGGACACCGGCACTGCCCGGCCGGGAACGCGCCGACGGGTTCGAAGTGCGCTGGGGGCCCCCGTCTCGATCGCTCCCCGTCCCAGCCCAGGCCGCGCGCCGGCTCGATAGGAAACCCAGGCGTCCCGACAACCGCAGCGCCGAATCCGACGCCCCGGGCGCGCTTCGCCCAGGTCGCCGCGCACCAATGCGGAGCGACGAATCGGCTCGCGCCCACCGGGCTGCGCTCTCACGCCTGCGGATGTCAGCGATCCAAGCGGCCCCTCGCAAGGCAACGCCCGCCCATACCGCTTACCGTGGCAGGCCCATGCCGTTCTTGCGCGCCTGCGCCTTCTGCAGCCTCTGGCTCACCGCCCTGCTGGCCGCCAGCGCCCCCTGGACCTGGGCCGGCGAGGTGCTGTGCCACTTCGGGCCGTTCCTGGCGCTGTTCGGTCTGGCCCTGGCGCTGACCTGCTTGCTCGCCAAAGAGCCGCGCCGCGCCCTGTCCTGTCTGCCCGCGAGTCTGCTGCTGGGCTTTCCGTTCCTGGAGCTGCGCCTCGCGGCCGTGCCGGAAGGCGCCCCGGGCCCCACGCTGGAGGTCGCCAGCGCCAACCTGCTGTGGGGCAGCCGGGGGGGCGAGCAGCTGCTGGCCTGGCTCGCCTCGGGCGGACCCGAGCTGCTGTTCCTGTGCGAGCTCGATCCGGACACCCGCGCCCGGCTGCTGGAACTGGAGGCCGCCGGTTATGGCTTCCGCTTCGTCTGGCCGCCGCCCGAGCAATGGACCCCCGAGACGATCGGGCGCGCGCTCCTGTCCAAGCGGCCGCTGACGGAGCCCCGCGTCCACTGGCCCGGGCCCCTGCTCGAGGCCCAGTTCGAACTCGACGGGCGCCCCCTGCACGTTTTCGGCGCCCATCCCCTGCGCCCGGGCCGCCCGAGCTTCACCCGCGAGCGCAACCAGACCCTGGCGCGCCTCGCCGAACTCTGCGCCGAGACCCCCGCGTGCCTCGTGCTCGGCGATCTCAACAGCACCGAAGCCTCGCCCCACTTCCAACGCCTGCTCACCAACGGCCGCCTATCCGACACCCGCGCCGGCCGCGGCTGGTTCCCCACCTGGCGCGCCTACCTGCCGGAGCTGCGCTGGCCCCTCCTCGGCCTGCGCCTACCCCTCGACCACGTGCTGACCGGCCCCGCCCTGACCAGCCTCGCCCGCAACACCGGCCCCGACCTCGGCTCCGACCACCTCCCCGCCAGCGCCCGCATCGCCTGGCGCCCGGTAGCCCCCCGCGAAGCAAGCGAAGCGCCCTCCACCACCACCCAGCAACAGCGCTGAGAACAGCCGGGTCGCATAGGACGCCTCAGTAGAAGGGTCGTATTTCAGGGAAGGTGATGTCTGAGCGCTGAGTAGACGGGAGACCTTCCGCATCTGTCACAATCCTGTTCATTGTACGCGGAAGGGCGAACCACGGCCCAGCCTCCTAGCCGGGCGGGGGGCGGCGGTCCTTCGGAGGCATGTAGCCCTCCTTCCAGCCCATGAAGCAGGGCTCGTGGCGCCACATGAACAGCGAGCGGGTCAAAACCCCGCGCAGCTTGACCCAGATCAGGGTCTGGTGGATCAGCAGGCCGTTCTGCTTCCAGGCCTCTTCGACGAGGGCCTGGCGCCGGGTGGCATGCCACTGGTAGATGGCCGCGTCATCGGTCAGGTGCGGCAGGCAGGCCTTCAGGAAGGCGTCGAAGAAGGCCACGCCGGTCGTTGGGTCCTTGTACTCGTCCCAGTGCTTGTTCGCGGTTTCGGGGCGGTTGGCTTTCGACGGCGGGTGGTTGCGGGCCGTGTAGTCGACCAGGTAGGGCGGGTCGGTGGCCAGCAGGCGCGCTTGCTGACCGCCCATGAGCCGCGTGATCGTCTCGGGCAGGGTCGAATCGCCGCAGAGCAGGCGATGGTCGCCGAGGATCCAGAGGTCCCCCGCGCGCGTGACCGGGCGCTCCGGCGGCTCCTCGGCGCCAGGGTCCTCGATATCCCGCGGCTCCTTGGCCTCGAGCTCGGCCAGCATCTGGTCGACCTCGCTGGCGTCAAAGCCCACGCCCTCGAGCGCATCCTCCGCTTTGAGCTCCGCCAAGAGTGCCGCGAGCCCCTCCTGGTCCCACTCGGCGAACTCGGCGGTGCGGTTGTCGGCGATCTGGTACGCCGTGGCTTCGAGCTCCGCCCCGTCGAACCACACCACCGGCACCTCGACCATCCCCAAGACTCCGGCCGCCTTGAGCCGGGTATTCCCAGCGATCACCTCCCCCGATCGCTTCGCCACGATCGGCTGGCGCCAGCCAAACCGCTTGAGCGACGCGGCCACGTGGGGAACCGCTGGATCGTTCCGTCGGGGGTTCTTCGAACAGCAGAAAAGCTGGGTCCTTTGGACCCAAACCACGTCGAGCGTCGAGTGTGAAAACTCCATGTCCAGTGCGGCTGTCCGCCGGCCCAGGACTTGGAGTTTCAGGGTGCGGCCGAACGGGCCGCGAGCGCTTGGAAGGAGGGCCGGACTTGCGCTTGGCGCAATTTTATACCGGTGCACCACGAGCGCACAACGCCACGCTGCGGCTCGGTCCCAAAGTGATCCGGCCGTGCACCCATGCCGCTGGCCTTCCTACGCTCCGTGGTGATCCATCGGTCCACCCGAAGTGCGCTTCATGTGCGATCTCGACGGGTCGTTGGTGAACCGCGGGGGACTCGGGGGAGAACCAGCGAACCACGCCTCAGGGCTGGTTCACCGGAGCCCAACTGCACCCGCCCAAAGTGCACCGCGCAGGGCCCTTTTGCACCGCCAAGTTCTCCGGGGTAACCCTGAGTCTGAGCCCAAAATCGGCCCTGGCGCCCCCGAGAACGGGGGTCGGCGCCCAAATCCCCTCAATCAGCCAAACCCCCGAATTCGGTACCCCTGCGGTGAACCATCCGAGAACCAAAACGGCCGATTTCGGTGCACTTGCGGGTCCGCGTGTTCACCAGGCGGCCCAGGGGTCGCATAAGACACGAAATGCGACAGGCGCAACGCAGGGGGCCAGCGTTGCACATGGTCAGCTCCTTCCTCTGACTGGACGGCGCCAGCTTTGCCTGGCGCACCGGACGCTAACCGATCAGTCTCCCCATGCTTCTCGCGCTATCCAAGGAGCAAGCTGCTCCTCTGAAACTAGCTTAAGCGCTGCATACTCCGGACGGTAACCCGCTTCTCCCGTATCGCTCAGCTGATGTTCAGATGCATCTCCGTACACATATGGATCCACAATTGCCAAGAGCCTATTTCCACGAATGGTTACAATAGCCATCTGCGCTCCGAAATATGGGCCACGAAGCCCCGATTTTTCAGTAACAAAGAACAACTCCTTCGGATCCGCACCAGCCTCAAGCCTAAGCCCAACAACACCATAACCACGGGGATTATATTTAGTGCCCGCAACAAAGAGACAGTTGCCCAAGAAAAGCATTCCAGAAGCATTAACCCAATCAACGTCAAATAGGACATCCCAATTCGCAACGACACTTCCATCCCAGCCCATTTTTATAATACTTGTAACATAATTGGTATCACCAAGCAAGTCGCACCACCTATAGACAACAGCAAACCCATCACTACATTTTACGACATTCCACCGCTCAATAAGGCCACCGCGTCCCGATCCAACTGCAATATTCCTCGTCTCAACCTGACCATCCACAACGCTTGCAACTCGAAACTCTCCGCCATTTAGACAAACAAACACTTGACTTCGCAATGATTCAACCAACCCAAGAACTGAAGCGTTCACATCAAAATGTTCGGCTATGCCAATCCTATAAATATTCTCATAATGAATGCTAATGCCGTCCCTACTTACGACCAGTCTGTACAGTTCAATAAGTTTATTGCGAACATACATGACGAGGGCTGAATCGAGGTTGGGCAAAACCAAATCCAGACAGGTGCCACCTTGTACACCCATCGTGACTAGAATGGACTTAAAGCCTTTTATCTGGAACGGGCGGCATAGCAATTGAACAGCCTCAGAGCCAGAATCCCCAAAGAACAGAGCCTTGCCCGCAGTTACAAGAAGACCATTATTTGCCGCGAGGTGAGGAACCCCGGAAAACATTAACAAGGGGCTCAAATTCAGTGGACAGACTGTGCTAGTATCAATCCACTGTCCGTTGGAATCCAGCTCTCGCTCAAGTAGGATTGCTGTAACGTCATAAAGGCTACCCCCTGCTTCATGATTGCGACTATGCGCGATCCCGAACATCACATCATCAACTGAGACACAGGAACTCCTTCCCCAAAACAGTAATTCCTCAAAATTCTTGCCAGCAACGAGCTGAGTCTCTGGGTATATGCGCACCTCATTGCTACAACCAATCAAGCCCGCTAAAATAACTAGATTTGCCGATACCAGGCGCGCCGCGGCTGTGAGTTCTGCACGGATTGGCCTAGTGGCGCAATTTTCGAGGTGCTTAGGCCTAAGCATTGCCAATGTCGGAGAACATACTCAATCTACTCGCAAGCCTGAACCATATGTTATTCGTCAACAACAACCCCCATATATCTGTTTATGTAAACATTAACAGCTACTACTATTAAGCCTGACACTTCCTGACTACCCTCGCTAGTGGCGGGCTCATAGAAAGCGCATCGCGTCCTATTTGTAGTAGCTCTCGAGAGGAATGCAAGTAATAGGCGCGCCATAGACCTGGTGATTTTTTTTAGAGGTTCAAGTAGTACTTCAGCTTCTTCAATGGGCCCCACTCTTTCATGTTCGGAGCGGGAGGGTCGGCATATCCCGTATAGGGCTCACCGGCGCGTTGCGGAGCAGAAGGAGCAGCGCCGCTAGGTCCACCAGTAGTGGGTCCGTTCGGCGGCGGTGGTTTCGGAACACCGGAGTGTGGGGGACCGACTACAGGAGGACTTTGCGGCGGCCCCCCCGTTATCGGACCACTCGGAGAATAGGGCTCATAGCAGCACTGCGGCCCTGAAGGTCCTCCTGATTGAGACCCACCGCTGGACGGTCCCTGGCCAGAATCATTGGCTGGCGGTAGAAAGACCCATAATGTGCTATTATAGCAACAAGATAGACAATTCGGATATGGGCTCATGGGCCAAGCGCTTAGCCCGCACCATAAACCCACCTGGTTGTTATACAGGTCCTGCCACATATCCGCATTGCCCTTTTGTGTACTATTGTTAGGATCTGTGTATTCATGAATATCAAGTAGCAGCTTGGCATCCGACCAGCCATACGCGCCTGATAGCAAGCAAGCCAGCATGCAATGCTTGTGCGCATTGGATTGCGCCTGCGTACTACCGGTATAGTTTGGATAGTTCGAAAGCAGCGGGGTTTTAGCCCAATACGAAGCCCATAAAAACCTCCTCTTTAACTTTGGATTCTTCTTATAAAATGCATACTCCGCCGCGGACATAGTTTCGAGGCCAGTGCAATCATTAGCATTAACTGGTGAAGCACTCATGACTGCAGACAAATTCTGACCATCAGCATAGCCTAGCGGATCGCGATTTGCCCATACGCCTATCGTGGGGAGAAGGAGGCGATTTCTTGCATGTAGTGCAATATTGCAAAACAACTCGGGACTCCCCTGTGATCCATTCCGCTGTCCAGCCTGTGAAAGCGAAGACGACCCCAGTGTGATGCCTCTCGTAATCTGGGCCTTGTCGGTCGCATCACAATCCCCATCCGTGTCCAGGTCGCCACGCACGTCGTACCCGCTCGCGGCGATGATCCCGTCGAGCAGGGTCTCGTCAGCCGCGTCGCAGTCGCCGTCGCTGTCCAGGTCACCGGCGGGCAAGCCGAAGGGGATGCCGTAGGCGGTGTAGCGGACTTGTTCGACTTGGGTGCCGTCGGACTTGGTCAGGGCCACGACGTCGCCGCGCCAGTTCTGGGAGTAGAAGATGCGCTGCTCGCGGGTGCCGTCGCTGGCGGCGGTCCAAGCGGTGTTGTGGTCGCGGTCGCGCAGGGCGATCGAGTTGATGTAGCTGCTGCCGCCAAGGCCGTCGAGGCCGGCTTGGTGGAGCACCCACTCTTCCTTCGGGCTCGTGTCCGCGCCGCGGTAGGTGGCGATCTGGCGCCAGCGCTCGTCGTAGGCGTGGTAGTACCAGGGGTCGTTTGAATCCACGTCCAGGTCCTCGTCGGCGTCGTAGTGTTCGCCGATCATGAAGCCCAGGCCGTTGTAGCGGATTTCTTCGACCAGGGCGTCGTTGCTGCGCTTCAGGATCTTGCGCATGCGGCCGAAGGCGTCCCAGGTGTATTTGTAGTCCTCGCCGTCGTCGGTAAGCTGCCCCACGGCGTCGTAGGCGAGTGTGAATTCAGGCGTGGAGTCTCCGTTGGTGTCGCGGTCGAGGATCTCGTTGACCGTATTGTGGTCCCGGAGCTCGTCCAGCTCCTCAGCGTCCGTGAAGTCCCCGTCGCCGTTCAGGTCGAAGCGGTTCTGGCTCCAGTTGCCGAGGTGGTCGAGGGTCCAGCGCTGGTCCTGCTTCGCTGTGCTGATCGAGCCGCCCGAGAGCGTGCCGCGGTGGGCCCGCGTGACCCGGTCCAGGTCGTCG
>JBILNK010000113.1:0-13578 GCA_044375105.1 Planctomycetota bacterium | reverse complement strand
GAGGTTCAGGAAGCCGCTCAGGCCCGAGCGCAGCAGCGCCAGGTCCGCATCCTGGATGTGGCGGCGGTCCTTGCGCAGGTGGACCGTGATCCCGGCGGCGCCGTGGGCCAGGCAGCGGCGGGCGAAGTCCACGGGATCCGGAGCCTGTCCTCGGCGCGCCTGGCGCAGGGTGGCCACGTGGTCCACGTTGACGTGCAGGCGCGGGTCGGCGTGCTCGGGATCGTGCGGCATGGGCACGGCCAGGATAGCGCTCGCGGTCCAGGGTCCGCGCGCAGCGCTACCCTGGAGCCATGCGCATCATCGCCGGCTCCCGGCGCGGCAGACGCCTGCAGGCGCCCCGCGGCCTTGCCACCCGGCCGATGCTCGACCGCGTGCGCGAGGCCCTGTTCTCCACGCTGGCGCCTTGGTTGCCCGGAGCGCGCGTCCTCGATCTGTTCGCCGGTTCCGGAAGCTTGGGGCTGGAGGCGCTCTCGCGCGGCGCCGAACGGTTGCGCCTGGTCGAGCAGGGGCCGGCCGCCCTGGAAGCCCTGCGCAGCAACGTGGAGCAGCTCGAATTCGGCGCGCTGGCCGAGGTGCGCCGCGGCGACGCCCTCGATCCGCTGGTCTGGCAACCGGGGCCTTGGGACCTGGTTTTCCTGGACCCTCCATACCCCTTGATGCGCTCCGCCGGCAGCCGCCGAGGGGTGCTCGCGGCCTTGGCCAGCCTGTGGGCCGAACGCCTGGCCCCCGAGGGGGTCCTGCTGCTGCACGTGCCGCGCGGGGAACTGACCCGTGCGGAGCTGCCGCAGCAGGCCGAGGTGGCCCTGCGTGAATACGGCACCCAGGCGCTGTGGTACGTGCAGCGGTCGGCGCTCCCGGGGCCGGCCGGGGAAGCGCCGCAAGATCCGATCGCGGATCCAACGGGGGGCTGATCCCCGCGCCCGGGTTTCCCGGAGGCGGCTCGCGAGCCTTGGGCGGAGGCCAGCCCTCCGGCTCGGATTCCGATAGCCCAAGCATGCTCCTGCCGCTGCGCATCGCCTTGGTCCTGCTCCCGCTGTGCGCGCCGCTGGCGTCGGCTCCGGGAGGCCCCGGCGGTCAGGGCCTGCCGCCGGCGGAGCCCGAAGCGGTCGACCTGGAGGCCCTGCGAGCCTGCCCGAGCCGGTTCGTGGGACGGCGCGTGGTGCTCCGCGTGCAGCGCGGTGAAGCCGGGAACGAGCCCCAACCGGCCCTGGAAACTGGCTTCGATCCGCAGGTTTGGCAGCGGTTCGCCTGCTGGTCCAGCGAGCAGCGCCCATGGCGGGCGCAGGACTTCGCCGATCCCGCGCCCTACCTGTTCGCGCGCCGCGGCAGCGCCGCGGAGCTGCTGCTCAGCAGCGCCGGGCCGCATCGGGCCTTCGAACTGGTGGGGCAGGTCCGCGCGGTGCGCCTCGGGGAGCCATGGATCGCCGTCGAAGCGGCCCGACCGCTGCCGGAGTCGATCGGCGCTGGAGCGGTCCTGCATGCCAGCCGGGGCTTCGAACTGCTGGCGATCGGACAGCGCCGGCTGGCCCTGGCGGAGCTCGAGCGGGCGCTGGCGGCGCCCTTGCCGGAGCGCCCGCGGGCCGAACTGGAAGCGGCCATCGAAGCGCTGCGCGAGGACCTGCGGGTCAGGCCCGAAAGCGGTCCCCCGGCGCCGCGACCGGGGTTTGAGGGCGAGCTCTGGCGGCTGGAGCTGGTTTCCCCGCGGCTCCCGCGGGGGGCCCGCTAGGCCCACGGGGCGGGGAGCGGGAGGAGCGAAACCAGGGCGGGGTGGCGAAATCGCCTGCAACCCAACCCGGGCGGCTCGGTCTCCAGGGGACCAGACCGTCCCGGACCCAGGAAGCGTTCGCTTTTTGTTCGCCTCAGGTTCGGGTTTTGGTAGGGTTCCCCCATGCTCACCGAACTCTCGATCCGGGACTTCGCGCTCATCGACGAGGCCGAGTTGCACTTCGGCCAAGGCCTCAACGCCATCACCGGCGAGACCGGGGCGGGCAAGAGCCTGCTGATCGGCTCCCTCGAGCTGCTGCTCGGCGAGCGACCCCGGGGTGGGCCGGCGGCCTGGGTGCGCCAGGGGGCCGAGCGCGCCCGGGTGGAGGGGCGCTTCCTGCTGCCGCGCGGGCCCGTGGCCGATCGGGTGGCCGCCTTCCTGGCCGAGGAGCTTCCGGCGGCCTTCGAGGAGTGGCAGGCCGCCTGGCGAGAGCAGGCCGCCTGGACACCGGATGGGCTCGGGACGGCCGGGCACTCCCAAGACGGCCCGGAGGCTGGGCCGGGTCCCGTGGAGGTCGAGCTGATCCTGGGCCGCACCCTCGAGCTATCCGGCCGCTCGCGGGCCCACATCAACCACACGCCGGTCACCGCCAAGGCCCTGCGCGGCTTGGCCCTGCTGCTGATCGAGCTGCACGGACAGAACGCCCACCAGCGCCTGCTCGAGCCCGCCCACCAGCTCGAGTTGCTCGACGCCTTCGCTGGCTCCGGCCGGGAGACGGCGGGACGCGAGCTGCTCGAGTACGGCCGGGCTCGGCAGCGCTGGCGGGTGCTCGGCGCCCAGCTGGCCGAGCTCGAGTCCGGCCGGCGCCAGCGGGCCGACCGGGCGGACCTGCTGCGCTTCCAGGTCGCCGAGCTGGCCGACCTGGCCCCGCGGGCCGGCGAATACGAGGCCCTGCGCGGCGAGCGCGAGCGCCTGCGCCATGCGGGCGACCTCGCCAGGGATCTGGCCCAATGGATCCAGGGCCTTTCCGAGGCCGAGGGCTCGGCGCTCGACCACCTGCGTGGGCTCGAGCGTTCCGCCATGGTCTGGGCCGGTCGGCTGAAGGCCCTCGAGGGGGTTGCCGGCGAGCTCCTGGAGGCGCGCCTGCGCTGCGAGGAAGCCCTCTCGCGCATCGTGTCCTTCGCGGACGGCCTCGAGATCGACCCCGAACGCCTTGAGCTGGTCGAGGCGCGCTTGGAGGCCCTCGAAAGGCTCTCGGCCAAGCATGGCCTGCCGCCCGACGAGCTGCCGGACCTGGCCCAGGACCTCGAGCGCGAGTTGGCGGAGCTCGACGATCAGGGCGGCGACGGAGAGCGGCTGCGCGCGGAATGGTCCCAAGCCCTGGCCGAACTCGAGCAGGCGGCGGCGCGCCTCACGCGCCAGCGGCGCCAAGCCGCAGGGCGCCTGGGTCAAGCGCTGGCGCCGGTGCTGCCCTCCCTGGGGCTGCCCCACGCGCGGCTCGAGGTCCAGCTCACCGACCGCGCGGCGCGCACCGTGGGCGGGGAGGCCAATCCGGGCACGCGCTTCGCCGCGGACGGGGCGGACGAGGTGGAGTTCCTGTTCGCCGCCAATCCGGGGGAGGAGCTGAAGCCCCTGCGTCACGTGGCCTCCGGCGGCGAAACCGCACGGTTGGTGCTGGCGCTGCGTTCGGTGCTCGCGGGCGCCGATGCGGGCCGCACGCTGATCTTCGACGAGATCGACACCGGCGTCGGCGGGCGCCTGGCCCCCGAGCTGGCTCGGCACCTGCGGGGCCTCGGCACCCACCACCAGGTGCTGACGGTGACCCACCTGCCGCCGATCGCCGCCGCCAGCCATCGGCACCTCAAGGTCGTGAAGGCCGTTGTCGGCGGCCGAACCCAGACCCGCTTCGAGGACCTGGTGGGCGAAGCGCGGGTGGCGGAGATCGCCGACATGCTCTCCGGCGGTGCCCGCCAGGCAACCGCCCGGGCCGAGGCCAAACGCCTGCTGACCGGGGCCGCCTGATCGCCCGAGTCCCTGGAACCGGTCCCAGCCCGGCGGCCGCTCGCCGATCGAGGGGTCGCCCCGAAGGGGGGCGGCGCGATGTGCGGGGGGGCCGGCGGGCCCCGGCAGGCCCCGGACCCTCTGTCGGAGGGCTCCGCTCGACCGCCCTGCAGGGCCCCGATCGCCCGCGGCACCCGGTTCGTTGGAAAGGGACTCGAGCTTGCCTGCCGCGGGCGATCCCAGAGTCTGGGCGCCCGCCGCGCGGGCCCTTGACCTGCCCGGTATCCTCCGCCGAAGACCCTTGCCCCGGACCCCCTCGGATCGACCACGCCCGCCAGGTTGCGCAGCGGCACTCGCCCCGCTCCGCGCCTCGCCGGGCGCCCCTGCTCCCTCCCCGTGACCGCCCTGCATCAGCCGCTGCGCTTCCAGCGGGTCTTTTTGGAAAAGGTCTGGGGCGGCCGGGCGCTCGAGAGCCATCCGGGCATTCGCCTGCCACCGGGCGTTCCGGTGGGGGAGACCTGGGAGGTGGTCGACCGCGAGGATCAGAACTCGATCGTCTGCGGCGGGCCCTGGGCGGGACGCAGCCTGGCGGATCTGGTCCGCGAGCACGGGCGAGACCTGCTGGGTAGGGCCAGGCCCAACGCCCAGGGGCGCTTCCCGCTGCTGATCAAGTACCTGGATGCCTCCGAAGCGCTGAGCGTTCAGGTGCATCCCGACGAGCCCACCGCCCGGCGCCTGGGCGGTCCCAGCGAGAGCAAGACCGAGGCTTGGTATTTCCTCCACGCGGCGCCCGGCGGCGCCGTCTACAGCGGCCTGCGCTCCCGGGTCCGACCGGAGCAGGTGCGGGCGCGGCTGGCCAGGCGCGGCTTGGTGGACCTGCTCTGCTGCTGGCCCGTGCACGCCGGCCAGTGCCTGACCGTGCGGGGCGGAACCGTGCATGCGATCGGCGCCGGGGTGACCCTGCTCGAGGTGCAGCAGAACTCCGACACCACCTATCGGCTCTACGACTGGGACCGGCCCGGGCTGGACGGCCGCCCGCGCGAGATGCACGTCGAGCCCGGCCTGGCCGCGATCCGCTACGACGGGGTCGCCCCGGCCCCGGCCGAGCCGGCCGAGCTCGAGCTGTCCCCGGGGGTCTGGATCGGACTCGCCGCGCGCACCGAGTTCTTCACCATGCGCCGCCTGCGCCTGCAGACGGCGACCCGCCGCTCGACCGAGGAGCAGTTCAAGATCTTCGTGCTGCTCTCGGGCAGCGGCCGCTTGCGAACCGCCCACGGCGCGGTCGAGTCCTTGGCGGTCGGCGATGTGCTGTTGGTCCCGGCGGCGGCCGAAGCGGTCGAGCTCGAGCCCGGCGCTTTGGGCCTCGAGCTGCTCGAGCTGGACGCCAACGCCTGACGGCCTGAGAACAAATCGACTCGGGCTGCGCCCGAGCAGTCAGACCAGGCCGTCAGATGCCCTTTGGGCCGCCATCCGGCGGCCGCAGAGGCCCTCCTGCGGCCGGCATGTCCTAGAACGAGGCCGCGCGCGGGGCTCCGTTCGGGGGAGGCGGACGTGCCGCTCGCCGAACCTGCCCGAGGAACGCCAGAGTGGGCCGCGAGTCGCCCGAGGCCGACGCCCAGGGCATCGCGGCGCCGCCGGTGGCCCACCCCGGAAGTTGGCACCGGCAGGGCGACTCTTCGGATCGCATCAGCCCGGCGTAATCCGATCGGGGAGCCCCATCCGAGCCGCATTTCGCTGCGGGGCTTGCAGGGCCCCGGCTCGCCGGGGCCGAACTCGCCTGGAGCCTGGGACATCGAACGGGAAATGGGCCCCGACGCTACGCTGATCGGTCGGCCGCCGGCCTCGCAGCAGGCCGTGCAGCCGGCTCTTTTCTCCGCCGCCGCCGGGCGGCCCCAACCGCGGCGCTCCGCCAGCGCCGCCCCCAGGAATCCCATGACCCAACGTCGCCCTGCTCGTGAGAGCCGCGACCCGCAGGACCGGGCCCCCGCGCCCCGTCCCAAGAAATCCCGCGCAAGGCCGCGCGGCGAGCTCCGCGAGCCCCTGACCGCCGCCGACCTGGCCGCCGCCCCGCAAGCCGGCACAGGGGAGCCGAACTCGGGCGAGCCGCAGCGCCTCAACAAGTACCTGGCTTCCCACGGCCTCGGCTCGCGGCGGCGCTGCGATGAGTTGATCCTGAGCGGCCAGGTGTGGGTCGATGGCAAATCCTGCACCGAGCTCGGAACGCGCATCGACCCCGTGTCGCAGCGCATCGAGGTCGAGGGGGTGCTGCTCAAGCCCGCTGGCATCCGCCCGCGCTACTACCTGATGAACAAGCCTTCGGGGGTGGTTTGCACCAGCGACGAGCGCGAGGCGCGCGCCCGTGCCATCGACCTGATCACGGACCCCGAAAAGGGCCGCATCTTCACGGTCGGCCGCCTGGACGAAGAAACCACCGGCCTGCTGATCCTGACCAACGACGGCGACTTCGCGCACCGGATCATGCATCCGCGCTTCGCCGTGACCAAAACCTACCTGGTCAAGCTGCGCGGGCGCATGGAGGACGACGCGGTGCAGCGCATCCGCGAGGGCGTCTACCTGGCGGAGGGCAAGACCGCGGGGGCGCGCGTGGTCGTGCTGCAGCGGAGCCATGTGCAGACCCGGCTCGAGGTGACCCTGCAGGAGGGCAAGAACCGCGAGGTGCGGCGGGTATTCGCCAACCTGGGCTACAAGGTGGTCGACCTGAAGCGGGTGCGCATCGCGCACCTGACCGACCGCGGGCTCAAGATCGGACGCTGGCGTCCGCTGACCCGGCAGGAGGTCCAAGAGCTGCTGGCCGCCGCCGATCCGGTCCAGCGGGCCGCCCTGCTGGCGGCCGGCAAGCTGCCCAAGCCTCCGCATCGGCGCGGGCTGCGCACCGACCGCGGTCGCCGCGCGGTCGAGGTGGACGGTGGGGCCCGCGTTGCCGAGGGCCGGGGCGAGGAGGGCTCGGGCCGTGCGCCGAGGCGCTCGCCCAAGCGCGCTCCGCGGCCCCGCGGGGTCGTGGACGAGGTCGAGACCGAAGAGCCCCGCCGCGCGCTCCCCCATCCTCTGTTTCAGGACCGACCCGGCCTGGAAGCCGAGGACTTCGAGCCGGAGGGAGGCGCATCGCAGCGAGGCGGGGAGACCCCGTCCGAGGCGGCCGACGAGCCCCGCGCGGCGCGGGGTCGGGGACCCCGGCGTCCGGCCAGTTCCCGAGCCGGCGGCACCGGCCAAGGCGCTGCACTGGCCGGCGAGCGCGGCCGGGGTCCGCGGTCCAAGGCCTCGACGGGCCGGGACCGCGGCGTCGGCGCGGGCGGGCGGGCAGGCGGGCGCCGGCCTGGCTCCAAGGCACAGCCGACGGCCAAGGCCGAGCGACGCCCCGGGGAGTCCCCGGGCGAGCGCGCCCGCCGCGAGCTGGGCTGGCAGGAGCCCGGGCGCAAGCTGGTCGACACCAGCCGCGGCCCGCGCAGCCAAGCGGGCCGCTCACGCGAGCAGGCGCCGGGCGGTCGTCCCGCCAAGGGCGCTCGCTCCGGCCGCGGCCCGGCGCGCGGCGGCCGGCGCTGAGGGGCGGTTCGGGCGCGCGCCCAGTCCCCTCCACGGGCGGAGCCTTCGGCGTCCCGGACCTGCCCGGTGTCCAAGGGCGGCGCGTCTTCGACACGTGGGCGGGCTCCTGCCCGGATCCCGATCCGCCGCAGCCGCCGCCGCAAAGGCCCGCGGGCGGCGACAGCGTCTGCTGCGGCAGGCCCTGCTTTTGTCACAGTGTGGGGCCGATCCACAGCGATCGGCGGCCCCTGGAGATCCCGGGCGGGACCGGCATTCGCCGACCCCGCGGATCCGCATTCCAACGCCCCGGACCAACCCGGCCAGGATGCCCGCGCCCGCGGCCCGCGGCCGCCCGCGCGGCCGCGTTCCCTCCGCTCAAGAGACCATGCCCCGCAAACTCCCCGTCGCCGCCCAAGCCAAAGCCTCCCCCCAGCGTGCGCCGAAGAAGCCGCGGCACGCTCGCGCGGGGACCGCTAGCCAGGCCGAGGCGGGCGGCCGCGGCGCGAGCGCTCGCTCGCGCCAGGCGGGCTCTTCCAAGACCTCCGCCCGAGCAGCGGTTCGGGGCCGCACCCAGGCCGCCGTGGAGCCGGCCGCCACATCCTCCGCAAGAACCGCCGCGAAAGCGTCCCGCGTCCGCGCTCCCAAGCGGACGGCGGCGGCGGCGCCCTTGGCCGAGCGCGGCGGCGCGCTGATCCATGAGCGCCGGCTCGACAACGGCCTGCGCGTGCTGCTGGCCGAGCGCCACCGCGACCCGGTCGTTTCCGTGATCCTCTTCTATCGCGTCGGCGCGGTCGACGAGCGCGAGACCGAGGCCGGGGTTTCGCACTTCCTCGAACACATGATGTTCAAGGGCACGCCGCGCTTCGGCAAGGGCTCGATCGATCAGCGCACCGCCACCCTGGGGGGCCAAAACAACGCCTTCACCGGCTACGACCACACCGGCTACTGGTACGAGTTCTCCAGCGACCGTTGGGAGGAGGCCCTGGTGCTCGAATCGGACCGCATGCGCCACCTGCTGCTCGATCCGGCCGAATTCGCCTCGGAGCGCGAGGTGGTGCTGGAGGAGCTGGCCATGGGCGAAGACGAGCCCTGGCGCGTGCTCGGCCGACGCGTCGAAGCGCGCCTGTTCGGGCGCCATCCCTACGGCCGCCCGATCATCGGCTTCCCGGACACGCTGCGCGGCATGACGCCGGACTCCATGCGCGCCCATTACCGCCGCTTCTACCATCCGCGCAACGCGACGCTGCTGATCTGCGGCGACGTGGATCCCAAGGAGGCCTTCCAGCGCGCGGAGACCCACTTCGGGGGTCTGGGTCTGCAAAGCCCGAACGAGCGCGGCCCGCGCCGGGGCCGCCGCGGCGCGAGCGGCGCCGCCGCAGCAGCCGATGCGATCGAAACCATGGATGCCGTGGCGCCGCGCAGCGCGCTGCGCCCTCCGGCCGAGGAGCCCTTCGGCGAGCAACGCCTGGAGATGCGCTGGCCCGATCCGGCCAAGCGCCTGTGCATGGCCTGGCGTGCCGCTCCCGCGGGCAGCCCCGATGACTACGCGCTCGACCTGATCGTGGTGCTGTTGACCTCGGGCCGCAATTCAAGGCTCCAGCGCCGCTTGGTTCTGGATGGCGCCCTGGCGACCTCCGTGAGCGCTTACAACGATTCGCGTGTCGAGGACGGCGCCTTCTGGCTGCAGGCCCAGTGCCGCGAGGGGGTCGAGCCCGCGACCCTCGAAGCGGCCATCGACGCCGAATTGAACCGGCTGTTCGAGGAGCCGCCCAGCGAAGCGGAGCTGGACCGCGCGCGGCGCATGCTGAAGGCCAGCGAGGCCCACGACGCCGAGACCACCAGCGACCTGGCCGAAGAACTCGGCAGCTGGGCGGTCGACGTGGATTGGACCCATGCTCTCGACGGCGGCGTGCGCCATGCGTTGGTCGACGCTCGGACGCTGAGCGAAGTGGCGAGCCGCCTGCTGCGGCCCGCCCGCCGGGTCGTCGGCTGGAGCCTGCCTGCCTCCGGCGCGCCCGCTTCCGAGGGCGGCGCCGCCGAACCTGCGGGCTCGGGCGAGGAAATCGACCAGGACGACTGAGGAACCGGCCGCAAGCCTCGGGCCCAGCTCGAGCCGTCGCTGCCGGCTGTCCGCACGCCTTCGGGCTGCCATCCGGCGGCGAGAGCGGCTGGGGACGGCCGCCTCGGGCTGCCCGCGCGACGCCGAAGCAGCCCCTCGGTGCCCGGCGTTCGCCTCGCGAGGGGCGGCCGCGCTCGCCCCAGCCCTCCAAGCCGGTGCTCCCTGGGCCCTCTGCCGGGAGCGCCCGCTGCCCGCGCCGCGCCCCGCATCGCCCGGCCCCTCCTGCGGCCAAGCCACGCCACCAGGGCCTCCCTCGAGGGCCAACCATCGCCCGTGCCCGGTCCGCTCGACCGAAGCCCCCATCGGCGATCGGCGCCAGCCGCGCCCCGCCCGATCCAGACGCCCTCCAGATCCACCCGGACCGCCAACCGCCCCCACGCGGCGTCCGAGTTTTTCGACCATGCCCAAGCAAGCCCCGCCGCGCTCCAACGCTTCCCGCTCCGCCGCCGCCCAGCCGCGCGGTCCCTCCCGGCCGCTCCGAACGGGCGCGCTGCCGGCCAAGTCCGGCAAGGCCGGGAAAGCCGCCAAGCTCGCCAAGCAGGCCAGGACGGCCCGCAGCGCCAAGGCCACCAAGGCCGACCCCACAGGCCCGCAGGGACCGAGCAGCAGCCCCCAGCGTCTCTCCGGCAGCCCGCAGGTCCGCGCCGGACGCTCGAAGGCGGCCGCTGCCGCGGCGGCGCCGATGCCCGCCAGCCGCCTGCGCCTCGACCTGCCGATCGAGCGCTACGAGCTCTCCTGCGGGGCCATCCTGCTGGTCTCCCCGCGCCCCGGCGCGCCGATCACCGCGGCCCAAGTCCACATGCGCGGCGGCCTGGCGCTCGACCCGGCCGGTCTGGAAGGCACGGCTTTCCTGGCCGGGGCGCTGGCCAGCGAAGGCACCGAGCAGCACACCGAGGAGCAGCTCGCCGACCTGCTCGAACCCGAGGGCGGCAGCCTCTCCGGCGACTCCTCGGGCCTCTCCGGATCGATCGTCAGCGGCTCCTGGGAGCTGCTACTGGATCTGCTCGGCGAGCTGCTGCTCGCCCCGACCTACCCGGAGGACAAGGTCGAACGCCAGCGCGCCCGGCTGCTGCAGCGCCTGGAGGTCGAGCGCCGCGACCATCGCACCCAAGCGGGCCAGCTGTTCCGCCGTCTGGTCTACGGTTCGCACTGGCTGGGGCGCTCCGAGCGCGGCACGGTCGAAAGCGTCGGAGCGATTCGCCGGGCCCACATCCACGCCCATCAGCGCGACCATTGGGTCGCCGCGCGGGCCGTGATCGCCGTGTGCGGCGACGTGCAGGGCGAGTCCGTCCGGCGTTTCCTCGAGCGCCGCCTGCGGGGCTGGCGCCGCGGCGAACCGATCGAGCTGCCGGGACCCGACTTCCCGCCGCTCGAGAGCCGCACCGCCGGATTCCAGGCCGATCGCCAGCAGGTGCAGGTCTGCTTGGGTCACCTGGGGATCAAGCGCTCCGACCCGGACTACGTGGCGGCCTTGGTGATGGATCACATCCTCGGCACCGGGCCCGGCTTCACCGATCGGATCTCCAAGCGCTTGCGGGATCAGGAGGGCCTGGCTTATTCGGTGCAGGCCAACCTGCACGGCACCGCCGGGGTCCAGCCCGGCATGTTCCTGGCGACGATCGGGACGTCCCCGGACAAGCTCTCCCAGGCCCTGACCGGCTTCATCGAAGAGATCGCCCGCATCCGCGCCGACCTGGTCCTGCCGGAGGAGCTCGACCTCGCCCGCCAGTACCTGACCGGCTCCTTCGTGCTGGGCTTCGAACGCGCCGCCCGGCGCGCCCACTACATGGTCCAGGCCCACCGCTACGGCCTGCCCGCGGACGATCTGGCCACCCTGCCGGCGCGCATCGCCGCCGTCAGCGCCGAGCAGATCCAATCCGTGGCCCAGCGCCACCTGCACCCAGAGGCCCTCTCCCTGACCGTCGGCGGCCCGATCGACCCCCGGCGTCTGCCGGACCTGCTGCGGGACGCTCAGCAGGCCGCGCTCACGCCGCGGCGCGCGCCCCGCCGCCGCAGCAAGGCCTGAGATCCACGGATCGGGTCCGGTCGCCCGTCCGGACCCGCGAGCCCCCTTCGGCCCTCCCCGGGCGGCCTAGCAGCGCGCGCGCCGCTGGCCCTCGATCGCTCGCGGGCTCGAGCCGCGGCTTCGCAAAAAAAATGCTTCTGGGCCGCAGCGACCATTCCTGGCCGCCGCGCCGAGCCCCGCCGACCCGCGCGGCGGGCGGGCGGCCAGGACGACCATCTCAGGCCAGCAGCGCGTCGACCTTGTGGGTCATGGAGCGTTCCCAGGCGGCGGCGTCGAGGGGGCGGCCGGTGATGCGCTGGATCAGCTCGGCGGGGGTTTCGAGCTGGTCCTGGCGGTGGATTTCGCGCTGCAGCCAGCGGCGCAGCGGCAGGAACTCGCCGGCGGCGAAGGCGGCGTCCAGGTCGCCGAGCTGATCGCGGGCGGCTTCCATGAATTGGGCCGCATAGAGGTTGCCGAGCGAGTAGGTCGGGAAATACCCGAAAGAACCCATCGACCAGTGGATGTCCTGCAGGCAGCCCTGGGCGTCGCTCGGGACCTCTGACCCAAGCAATTCGCGATGGCCTTGGTTCCAGGCCTCGGGCAGGTCGGCGACCTCCAGCGCGCCCGAGATCAGGCGCTCCTCGAGCCGCGTCCTGAGCAGGATATGCAGGTTGTAGGTCAGCTCGTCGGCTTCCACGCGGATGAAGCTCGGCTCGATGGCGTTGACCGCGCGCCACATGTCCTCGGCCTTGTAGCCGTGCGTGGCCGCGGGGAAGCGGCGCTTGAGCGGCTTCCACCAGAACTTCCAAAAGGCGCGGCTGCGCCCGACCAGGTTCTCCCACAGCCTGGACTGGCTCTCGTGGATCGCCATGGACACCGCGCCGCCCAGGATCGAGCGCGCGCGCGCCGGGTCGAGGCCCTGCTCGTAGAGCCCATGCCCGGCTTCGTGGATCGCCCCGTAGAGGCCGACGCGCAGGTCCTTTTCGGCGTAGCGCGTGGTCATGCGCACGTCCGTGGGGCCGTTGCCACCGCAGAAGGGGTGCGTCGAGCGGTCCAGGCGGCCGCGCTCGAAATCGAACCCCATGCGGCCGAGCACGTCGAGCACGAAGTCCTGCTGCTCGGGCACCTCGTAGCGACGGCGAGCGACCTTGGTGCGCACGGGCTGCTCGGCATCGCGCACCCGCTCCAGCAAGGGGGCGCTCGAGAGCGCCAGCTGTTCGAGCAGCGGCAGGACCTCGGCGCTGCGGGCGCCGGGCTCATAGGTGTCGAGCAGGGCGTCGTAGAGCCCGCCCTGCTCGCGGGTCGCTTCGGCGATGCGACGCGAGAGCTGTACGAGCTGCTCGAGCCAGGGCCGGAAGGCCTGGAAATCGCTCGCTTGGCGGGCGGCGCGCCACGCCTCCAGTGCCCGCGCCCTGGTCAGCGCGAATTCCGCCGCCAGCTCGGCGGGGATCTGGCTCGCTGGACGCACCCGCCTCCAGGCCAGTTCGACCGATCGGCGCTGCTCCGGTTCGAGCTCCGCGGAGCGCGCGCGCAGCTCGCCGATCAGGCCGATCAGCGCCGGATCGACGCTGCGCTCGTGGGTGATGCGCGCCAGGGTCGCCAGGGATTGGGCGCGGCTCTCGGCCGCGGCCGCGGGCATCAGCACCTCCTGATCCCAGCCCAGGATCGCCCCCAGGTGGTCGAGGTCCCGCAGCGCGGCGCAGCGCTGCTCCAGGTCGGCGAGCAGGGTCGAGGTTTCCACGGTCATGGGAGTCAGCGGGGCTGGGGGGAGCCTAACGCCGCCTGCCCCCGGCGAGGCCCACGCCGCACGCTTCCAGCGTTCGCGCCGCCCTGGACCAACGCAGGCCCGGGCCCCCCGAGCCCCCCGCGCCCGAGGCTTTCGAAGCCTGCCGGCCAGGGGCCAGGCGCTGGTCCTCCTCGGCGGGTGGCGGTGCGCGAGATGAGCCCCAGCCGCCGCTGCGGCGCCTCGGGCGATGGCCCACGACCTTCCGGACCGCATAGCGAGCCTAAATTCCGCGCGAGGCGAGCCCCTGTGCCCGCGAGCGTCCCCCGGTTTTGCCCGTGTGGGGCACCCATCCCTCCGGCGCCCAGGCTCCGCTCCAAAGGGCCCTGGCTAGCGCTCGCACGATCAGCCGATAAAGGAGCGGGCTCCCAGCGTTTGTGGGGGGCCTGGCATCGGTCCGCAGGCTTGGGACGCAGCTCCCCAGC
>JBILNK010000112.1:0-13733 GCA_044375105.1 Planctomycetota bacterium | reverse complement strand
AATCCGGCCCGTAGGGAGAAGGCATGCAACCCCAACCACAGTCGCCCCCGGGGCCCTGGAGATCCGGACCCGGGAGCGGAGCCGGCGCGCGTCGGGCAGATCCAGGCGATTGCCCCTATTCGCCTGCAGCCGCATGAACTTCTACGAATCGCCTGTGGCAGACCCCCACGGACGTCAGGAGAGTCAAAAAAGCGACAGCCCGCGCCTCGGTGGGGGCGCGGGCTGTCGTTCGCTCGGGAGCTAGCCGAGGCGGGGGCCGGCCTCATGGCCAGCCCCGAGGATCAATGGTTGTGCCCGGCGTGGGCGCCCTTGTCGTCCTTCTTCTTCTCGGGCAGTTCGCTGACCAGGGCGTCGGTGGTCAGCAGCAAGCTGGCCACGGAGGCGGCGTTGGTCAGGGCCGTGCGGGTGACCTTGGTCGGGTCGATCACGCCGACCTTGACCATGTCCTCGTAGTTGTCCGTGGCGGCGTTGTAGCCGAAGCTCGGGCTCTTGCCGGCGCGCACGTTCTGGACCACGACCGCGCCGTCCTGGCCGGCGTTCTCGGCGATCTGGCGCATGGGGGCTTCCAGGGCCCGGCGCACGATGCCAGCGCCGATCTTCTCGTCGCCGCTGAGCTTGAGGCCGTCGATCGCGGCTTGGCAGTGCAGCAGTGCCACGCCGCCGCCGGGGACGATGCCCTCTTCGACCGCAGCACGGGTCGCGTGCAGGGCGTCTTCCACGCGCATCTTCTTCTCCTTCATCTCGGCCTCCGTGGCAGCCCCGACGTTGATCTGGGCCACCCCGCCGGAGAGCTTGGCCAGGCGCTCCTGGAGCTTCTCACGGTCGTAGTCCGACTTGGTGGACTCGATCTCGGCCTTGATCTGCTCGATGCGGCCCTGGATGTCGGACTTCTTGCCGGCACCTTCGATGATCGTGGTGTTGTCCTTGTCGATGACGACCTTCTTGGCCTTGCCCAGGTCGCGCAGCGAGAGGGTCTCGAGGCTCTGCCCGGTCGACTCCATCACGGCCACGCCGCCGGTCAGGATCGCGATGTCCTCCAGCATGGCCTTGCGGCGGTCGCCGAAACCCGGGGCCTTGACGGCGCAGACCGGGAACGAGCCGCGCAGGCGGTTGACCACCAACGTGGCCAGGGCCTCGCCTTCGATCTCCTCGGCCAAGATCACCAGCGGCTTGCCGCTGCGCGCGACCTCCTCGAGGATCGGGATCAGGTCCTTGACCGTCGAGATCTTCTTCTCGTGCACCAGGATGTAGGCGTCTTCGAACACGCACTCCATGGCCTTGGCGTCGGTGATGAAGTGGGGCGACAGGTAGCCCTTGTCGAATTGCATGCCCTCGACCCACTTGACCTCGGTGGCCAGGCTCTTGCCCTCCTCCACCGTGATCACGCCGTCTTGGCCGACGCGTTCCATGGCCTCGGCGATCATGTTGCCGACTTCGTTGTCGCCGTTGCTGGCGACGGTGCCGACCTGGGCGATGTCAGACTTGCCGGAGACCTTCTTGGAGATCTTCTTGAGCTCGGCGACCACGACCTCGACGCCCTTGTCGATGCCGCGCTTCAAGGCCACCGGGTTGGCCCCGGCGGTCACGTTCTTGAGGCCTTCCTCGAAGATGGCCTCGGCGAGCACGGTCGCGGTGGTGGTGCCGTCGCCGGCGCCATCGTTGGTGCGGCTGGCGACTTCCTTGACCAGCTGCGCGCCCATGTTCTCGTAGGGGTCCTCTAGATCGATCTCCTTGGAGACGGTCACGCCGTCCTTGGTGACGGTCGGGCTGCCGAAGGACTTCTCGATGATCACGTTGCGGCCGCGGGGGCCGAGGGTGACCTTGACGGCGCGGGCCAGGCGGCGCACCCCTTGGCGGATGTGCTCGCGGGCCTCGGCGTCGTAGCTGATTTGTTTCGCCATGTCTGGACGGGCTGTGGTGTTGTGCGGGTTGCCCTGGGGGGGCGTCGTTTGGGTCGTCTAATTTGCGCCGACCGCGGCCCACGGAGCAGGGCGCTGGCGGGCGGGCGCTGGCGGGCGCTGGCGGCTCCGGATTCCCGGCCCGCGAGCGCCCGCGGGGCTTTGCATCAGCCGACGATTCCGAGGATGTCTTCCTCGCGCATGATCAGGTACTCCTGGCCGCCGACCTTGACTTCGGTGCCGGCGTAGGAGCTGAACAGGACGCGGTCGCCGACCTTCACCGAGAAGGTGGAACGGTTGCCGTTGTCGAGCATCTTGCCGTCGCCGACGGAGACGACCTTGCCCTCCTTGGGCTTCTCCTTGGCGCTCTCGGGCAACAGGATGCCGCCAGCAGTCTTTTCTTCGGCTTCGAGGCGCTGGACGAGGACGCGGTCGCCCAGGGGGCGGATGGAAGCCTTGGGGGCGCTCTTGGAGGGGGTCTTGGTGGTCATGGAAGGGGAGGGCCGGAGGCCGTTCGCAGCGGAGTGTCCTGGACCTGGGGGTCCTGATGAGGGGAAGGGATCGCCCGCGTTCCAGCGGGCATGGACGGAAGCGACCGAGGCGCCGGTCGCAGGAGGGTCTGGAGGCGGAGCGTTGATCGGGGAGACGCCCGTCGGCCTGGCGCAGCGGCCGGAAGCCTCGGCTGGCGGCCCTTCAGGGCCTCGGGGGAGGCGCGGCCAGGCCGGATCCGCCGTGGTCCCAAAGGGCCAGGGCGCGGCGCATCTCGCTGCGCAGCCTGAGGGGGTCGACCGGTTTGTGCAGCACCGCGAAGGCTCCTGCGCGCAGGGCCTCCTGGGTCAGCGGAGGGGTCCAGTTGCCGGAGTAGACGATGCAGGGGAGACCCCGGTGGAAGGCCAGGAGGTGCGGCAGCACCTCGAGACCGTCGCAGCCGGGCATGTGCAGGTCCAGCAGGGCGGCGTGGAGCCGGAACCGGCGGCCGAGCTCGAGGGCTTCGGGGCCGGTTTCCGCCTCGAGCACCTCGACCTCCAGTTCGCTGAGCAGGTCGACAACGCCTGTTCTCAGGCTCTTGTCGTCGTCGGCGAGGAGGATCCGGCGCAGGGGCTGCATGACCAGCGGATGGCGTCGGCCGGGTGCGAGCCGGCGCAGCCGCCGCGGGGCGCCCCGGATGGACCGGCACGCCGGCTTCCGCTGGCCACGACGGCGGCGCCCGGCGACGCTGCCGAGTTGTCCTAAGCAAAGGCCGTGCCGGATCGCGCCGTCTCCGGGATGGGCAGAGGCCCGGATCGGGCGCCGGCCGCCTGCTGTCAGCTTGGCAGCCGACCCCATCGGAACGGCTGGTAACTGTCAGGTTGGCAGTCGGCGGCCTGCGCGGCCGGCCCCCCCTCGCTTCCACCCCGCAGAAGCGGAAGCGTTCGGGCGATCCGCGGCGCCTCGACCGGGCACCCCTTCGCAGGCGTCGGCCCGCTCCAGAAGTCGTCTTCGATGGCTCGCCCGCGATGCTCTGGGGGCGGGTCAGGGAGGGCGCCCGCGCCCGAGCCGGCCCGCGGAAGGACAGCCTCCCGAGGCACCCGGATTCCGCCGATCCGGGGGCGGCCGCGGCCGCCCCGAAGCGATCGCACCGGACCCGAGCCTTGGGACCACCTGGACCCGCGGGGATCCGCCCCGGTCCGGCGCACCCTGCCTTTGTTCGGGGGCTCTCCCCGTGTCCCTCCTGGCCGAGCGCTGACGGAGCATCCACCGACCGCGCCGAGCGCCCACCGGTTGGCTCCTGCCGCCGTTCGTTCGGCCGCCTGTTCCGATCCCTTCTCGCGTCGCTCCAGCCTTCCGCTGGGCCCGCCGATCGGCCCGCCCCGGTGTGCTCTGGCGCGGAACCGCGAGGACTCGTTCCCTGGCCGCCTCGAGAGGTCGCCACGCTGCAGGGGCAACGCACGAGAGATTTCGGTGGACGAACTGGGAACGCCCATCGATTTTTTCTCCCGCGCTACCGATTCCAAGTTTGGGGCGCCGCGATCTTGAAATCGTGTCCAACATCCCATGCCCGCCACCCGTTTGTCCGACTCTGGACTTGTGCGTATTGTGCAGCGATCTCGTCCGTGATGGCGGACGCACACGAGTCCGTTGTCACCCGGCCGCGGCACTGAAGCTAGTCTTGGGTCGAAAGACATTTGCCAAAGCGCAGGGAGAGCGCTTGGCGCAGCGACCCCATGATCCGCAACGATTCCTTCGACCTGTGGCTGCCCTCCGCGGTCCACGCGGCCGGCCAACGGCTTTGGCGCGGACAGGTGGTGCGCCATCGCAGCCGGGGCTATCGGGGCGTGGTGGTCGACTGGGATCCCCAGTGCCGCCGCAGCGCCGCCTGGCGGGCATGCCTGTTCGAGCGCCCCCGGGCCGACCAGCCCTGGTACACCCTGCTCGTGGACGGCGATTCGACCAGCTCGTACGTGGCACAAGAGGACCTCGAGATCGAGAGCGCCGCGCGGCCGATCCGTCACCCGCTGCTCTATCTGTTCTTCCAAGGCTTCGGAGAGGGCCAGTATTGGCGCAACGATCGCCCCTGGCCGGCGCCGCTGGCGTCTGCCGCCGGAGCCGCGGAGGCCCTCGAGCCGGCGCGCTGACCGGCGGTTGCGCCGCCTGGTCGACCTCCGTCCAAGCGCGGCTCTGTGCTGCTGGCCCCGCCGCCGATCCCGTAGATGGACCTGACCGTTCCTGGAGGGCCCGGCGTCGAGGCGCTCCCGCCGGGCGGCCGGGGGCGCGGCCGCCGTACCTGCGGGTCTCGCTAGGGTGGTGTCATGCAGGCCCTCGATCGCGCTCGCCAGCTGGCGGCTCAGCAACCCGCCTTCGATGCCCACACCGACGCCTTGCAGCGCGCCCTGGACCTTGGGCACGACCTGCTGACCGTCACCCGCGGGCAATTCGACATCCCACGGGCCCGCGCGGGCGGTTGTGGCGCCGCCGTGCTGGTCTGCTGGGTCGATCCGGCCTTTCTGAGCAGCGGTGCAGCTCGGCGAGCCCGCGACTTGATCGGCGCTGGCCACGACTTGATCGAACGCTCCGCAGGCTCGATCCGGCTGATCCGCAGCGGCCATGACCTGTCGAGCGCCCGAGGCCAGGGCGCCTTCGGAGCGCTGTTCGGGATCGAGGGCGGACACGCCATCGAGGAGCGGCTGGAGCTGCTGGAGGAGTTCCATCGCCTGGGGGTGCGCGTCTTGACTCTGTCCTGGAACAACCACCTCCCGTGGATCCGGTCGTGTCAGTCCGGCGCCGGCCCCGAGATCCCCGCAGGCCTTTCCGAGTTCGGGCGCCAGGTCGTGCGTCGCATGGACGAGCTGGGCATGGTCATCGATCTGTCCCACGCGGGTGAGCGGTCTTTCTTCGATACTTTGGAGACCACGCGCAACCCGGTGATCGCCAGCCATTCGGGCTGCCGCGCCCTGCACGACCATCCTCGCAATCTGAGCGACGATCAGCTGCGCGCCCTGGGGCGCAACGGGGGCGTGATCGGGGTCGTCTTCCACCCTGGATTCCTGGATGCCGAGGCCCGCGCCGAAGAGGGCCGGGTGCGCGACCTGCCGGCCTACCGGGGGATCGCCCACGCCAACGAGACCGAGCTGTTCCTGCTGCAGAGCGAATTCATGCAGGCCGAGGCGCGGCCGCTGCCCCTCGCGCGGTTGCTCGAGCACATCGAGCATGCCTTGAGCGTCGCCGGACCCGAGCATGTGGGGCTGGGCTCCGATTTCGACGGAATCCAACGTGGACCAGCGTCGGCCCAGGACGCCACCGGCTACGTGCAGGTCGCCGCGGGGCTGCTCGAACGAGGGCATGGGGAGGCGATCGTGAAGGGGGTTCTCGGGGGAAACATGGAGCGGGTCCTGAGGGCAGTGCTGCCCTGACCCTGCGCAGGGACCGGCGCGCAGGGACCGGCGCGCAGCGAAAGGGGCGCCGACGAGCGGGATCGCCCCGCGCGGGTCGGCCGGTCTCGCGCGGCGGATCGCCGGCTGAGGGAGAGCGCCAGCGGATCGCCGGCGCTTCAAGCGAGCGGTCGGCCTCTCGAGCGGGGATCCTGCGGCTGACCTACAAAGACCGCCGGGCTTCCATCCGGTTGCACGCAAGAACTCGATTCCATTCGAGAATTCCATCCCTATCCACAGCGTGAGACCGGCGGAGTCCGGCGCCGAACGAGAGATCTGCCCACGGCGCGCTCGGCCGTTCAAAGCTGTCGGGGAAGCTGCGTCGGAGCGTGCGGTAAATCCCGCTCGGCGTTTCGGATCTGGGGGCCTCGGGAGCGATCGGGCATTTCCTGAGACGAAGGTTCCCCTTGCCCGGTCGGTGCGCGCAAAGGCCCCGTGTGGCAGAGCCCCGCTCGCCGGGCGCTTTGGCTGGCAGTGCGCCGATCCGGGGCCTGCGCTTCCCCCTGTGTGGGCGGCTCCGCCTCGGGACCCGACGCCGACTCTCGGTCCCTGTTTTCTCTGAAACCGCTGGCGCAGGGGCTGGTCTTTGTTGTGCCGGACGAACGTCTCGCCCGGAGACCCCTTTCAACACAGCGGGCCGCCACGCGGTCCTTGCACCCGATGGACGTCGACTTCAGCCAGATCCAAGACCTCGAAGACTACCTCTCCGTGCCCGAGGGCCGCTACCCCTGCCGCATCGCGGAGGTCCGCGAAGGGGTGACCCGCGATGGGGATGTGCGCTGGACCTTCCGCTTGGAGGTGCGCGAAGGAGAGTTCGCGGGCCGCACCGCCGCCTGGGACGGCATCTCGTGGAGCGACCGGGGCCTGCGCCGCGCCAAGTTCGTCCTGCGCGCTTTCGGCTTCGACACGAGCGGCCGGCTCGAGCTGGAGCCGGGCGACCTGGTCGGGCTCGACGCCTGGGTCGAAGTGCAGGCGGAGGAGCGCCAGGATCCCGCCAGCGGCGTGCGCGCGGTGCGGCCCAAGGTGCCTTACCTCGGATACGCCGATGGCCCGGACGGGTTCGAGGTCGTCAAGAAGGGCGCCTGATGCCGTCGGTCGCGTGCGGACCCCGGGGCGGTTCCTCAGCGGCTCCCCAGGCTCTGGGGGAGGTTGGCCACAACCGGCGGGCAGCCGTCGTCGCCCCTTGCTCGCTCGGGGCAGGGGCTACCTCGCCGCGGTCCCTCGGGGCAGAGCCCGCCGCGGCGCCGATCGTCCCTGCGGATGTCCGGCCCGCGGCTGGGGGCGATGGGGACGCCCGGTCCCTGCCGGGTCAGGCCCGGGTCAGCCGGGGCCGGTCCGGCCCGGGATCGCACCCCGATCGCGGGCGCGCATTCCCCAGCCCCTGGGCTGTGGCAGGGAGGGCCGCTCGAATCCGACCCGCTTACGCCTGGGGCGAGCCGAGGCACGCGCTCCAGCCTGTCCGCAGGGCTTGGTCCTCGGCATGCTGGCGGCATGCTCACGCCCGCTACGAGACTGCAGGAGTGGCGGCGCTGGCGCGCCGAACTGGAGGCCCACGGGAGCTTCGAGGCCGCGGGCTCGCCCTTCTGGAGCGAGTTGCTCGAGCTCAGCGCAGAACTCCGCCGGCGCGCCCACAGCCCTTACTCCGGTCTGTCCCTGGCGGCCCTGCTGCTCGGGGACGATGGCCGGCTGTTCCACGGAGTCAACGTGGAGAACGCCAGCTATGGCCTGACCAACTGCGCCGAGCGCAGCGCGGTCTTTCGCGCCGTGGGCGAGGGCCAGCGCCGCTTCCAGCTGTGCTTCCTGCAGGGCCAGTCGCCCGCGCCGATTCCGCCCTGCGGGGCTTGCCGACAGGTCTTGAGCGAGTTCTCCACGGATCTGTGGGTGATCAGCCGGGGCTCGCAGGGGCAGCTTGCCTGCGCGCGGCTCGATCGGCTGCTGCCCGGCGCCATGGGCGCGACCGATCTGCCCCGCGCTTGAGGCTCGGGGCCGAAGGCCCGGCCTTGGCCCATGCCCATTTGCGGGGTCTGGGAGAACCCCTGCGGGGTCTGGTAGATCCGAAGCCGCGCCTTGCCGTGGCCGCCCAAGCGGGCCCCTTCGCCTGGGTCTCGGCGTCGAGCGCAGATGAGGCTCACGGTCGAGCCCGGCCGCGTGCGGATCGCCGCTCAGGGCGCCGTCCGCTCCCCGCGCCGGGCCGGGCGCGAGAAGGCGGCCACCGCTCCGATCGAGATCAGCGCGGCGGCGCCCGTGGCGGCCAACACCTCCCAGGGCAGGTGTCGCTCGTTCCGCGGGCCCAGCGACTCGGGCGAGGCCGAGGCCGAGGGCGAGGGCTTCAGCTCCGCCAGGAAGGCCACCAGGTCGCGCAGCTCGTCGGGGCGGACCAATCCGTCCATGGCGGGCATGGCCGAGGGCGCGGCGAAACCGGGAGCGATCCGGGCGTCCGGGCGCACCAAGGCCTCGGCCAACTCGCGGCGCGACAGGCGCCCAGCGATGCCGTCCAGGGGCGGTCCCACCACGCCGCCCAGCCCCGCGAGGCGATGGCAGCGCAGGCACTCCGCGCCGCCATGGTGCAGGAACAGCTCGCGGCCCCGGGCGGCGACACCGCCCTCCAGCAAGGTCTCGAGGGGCACCGGGCGGGGAGCCGAGCGCGGCAACGCGGCTGCGGCAGCCGCTCCATGGGCCGCCGTTTCGCCGGCTTGCGGCGCGGCAAGGTCCGCTGCCTGCGCCTCGACGCCGGGGGCCCCCCCGTCGCCGGAGGAGCCCGGGCCCGCGCCCGCCATCGGCGGCGCGCTGCGAGCCAGCAGGGCCTCCTCCGCGAGGAACAGCTCCAGGGCGAGCTCGGGGTCGCCACGGCCTTGTTGCGCCTCGGTCAGCCGCGCGCGCAGCGCGGCGTCCGCCCCGGGGCGTCCGAGGCCCGCCAGCAACAGCACGGCGTCCTGTCGGTCGCTGGCGCGGGCCGCGAAGAGCTGGTTCAGCGCTTGCTGTTCGGCCTGTTCGGGGGCTGCTTCGGCCAGGCCGCTCAGCGCACGCCGCCGCAGGGCCCGATCACCGTCCATCGGCAGGCGGCTCAAGACGCGCAGCGCGGCCGGCACGCGCAACTCTCGCGAGGCGGACCACAGCTGCTCGAACATCACCAGCCGCGCGGCGGGGCTCTCGGCCAGGCGACCGACGCCCGCGAGTAGCTCTGCGGGGCCGCGGGGAGGGCCGTAGCGCACGAGCAGCGTGCTCGCCAGGGCCTCGGCTTCCTTGTCCCCGCCGCAGGCGTCCAGCAAACGCGCGCTGCAGAGGTCCAAAAGGCCGGTCAGCTCGGCGGCGCTGCGCTCGGGAGGCTCGACCAGGTGGCCCCAGACGCCTTCGCGGGCGGCGGGCCGCGCGAACTCCCCAAGGCGCTCGAGGGCCAGCCGGCGCCAGGCGGGCGCCAGCTCTGGCCGGGCAGCGAACTCGAGCAGCAGTTCGGCGCCGCGGCGCCCGCCCAGATGCTGCGCGGCCTCGATCGCACGGCGCCAGACCGGTTCCGCGGGCCAGCCGGCGGGCAGGGGCCGCCCGAGCAGCTCCGCCAGGCGCGGCCAGAGGGCCTTGAGCTCGGGATGGCGGAAGGCCCGGTCGTAGACCAGGCGCACCGCCTCGACCGCGATCCGCGGCTCTGGATCTTCGAGGAAGGCCGCCAGCAGCGGCGATCCGATCCGTCCCAGCGCGAGGCACAACGCCAAGCGGGCGCCCGGACCGCTCGCCGCGGCCAGATCCAGATCGCCCGCCACCGGCGACAGATCCTCGAGCGCCGCGGCGAGCGCCTGGCGCACCACGGCCTGGGACCCTTCGAGGTGGCGGCTCTCGAGGCCGGAAGCGGGCGCCGGCGCGCCGGAACCCTCGGCTTGCGAGCTGCCGGGGCGCCCCTCGCCGGGCGCCGGTGTCCCGCTCGGAGGGGCCCCCGCGAGATCGTCGCCCTGCGCGGCGGCGTCGCGCTTCAACACCGCGTCGAGACGCGCGGCGAGATCGAGCAGGGCCCCCCGTGCCGACGGGACGCCGAGCCGGCCCAGCGCCAGGGCCGCTTCGGCGTTGACGCGGGCGTCGCTGTCGCCGAGGGCTGCGATCAGCGCGGGCGCGGCGGATTCCGCGGCCTGCTCCCGCGTGGGGGCGTCGAAGAGGTTTGCGAGGGCTTGGGCGGCCCGCGCCCGCAGCAGCGCTTCGGGAGCGTTCAGTGTGCGGACCAGCGGCTCGAGCCAAGTCCCGTCCTGACGCGCCAGGTTGCCGACGGCCCACAAGGCGTGCAGGCGGGCCAGCAGCGGGCGCCGTTCGTCGGCGATCAGCCCCGGCAGGGCCTCCAGCTCCGCTCCGGTGCGGCGCACCAGCTCGTGTTGGGCTGCGAAGCGGGCGCGCCGGTCCGCATGACCGAGCAGGGCGAGCAAGCGCTCGACGGACTGCTCCTGAATGTGCCCCTGACACAGGGCCTGGACCTCCGCGAGGGCCGCACGCTCGGCCGCTCCCAGGGAACTCTCCGGCGGCACCAGCGCGAAAATCGAGCCGCGCGGGTTCGGAGTCCAGCCGCCGCCCCAGTCCGAAAGGAACAGCCGGCCGTCGTAGCCGAAGGCCAGGTCGGTGACGGTCGCGCCGCGGAAGAAGGTGCGGTCTTCGGCCAGCTCGAAGCCCGCCCCCCTGGCCTCGAGGCGCAGCGCATGGACCAAGGACTCCGAGCCGCGGAAGTCCACCAGCAGCAGGCGCCCTTCGAGCTCGGGGCCGCCGCCGAGCCCGGGATAGGCCTCGAACCCCGAGGGTCCGGCGCCCACGTGGGCGATCGGCGGCAGGCACCAGCTGGGCCGCTCGAGGCCGGGGAAGTCGCCCAGCAACTGCCACAGGTGCTCCCGGTTCCAAGGGCCCCGCGAAGGCAGGGACTGCACGTCCTGGCACCAGCCCGAATCGGCTCCGTCGAGAACCTGCACCAGCCGCGCTCGATCGCCCGAGTCGCAGTTGTTGTCGCCGGTGAACAGGTTGCCGAAGTCGTCCCAGCACAGCTCCTGGGGGTTGCGCAGCCCCAGGTGGTAGACCTCGAGGGAGCTGCCGTCCGGCCAGCAGCGCAGCACGGCTCCCGTGTCCGGATGGTGCCAGGTCCGGCCCTCGGGGTCGACCACGTGCAGTCCGCGGTCGCCCATCGTGAAGTACAGCCGGCCATCGGGCCCGAGGGACAGGCCGTGCAGATCGTGCCCGAAGAAGCACCAGCGCACGCCGTATCCCGAGGAGACCGCGGCGCGTTGCTCCGCCAGTCCGTCCCCGTCTTCGTCCCGCAGGCGCCACAGGTGCGGGATGTTGGTCAGGAATACATCGCCCTGGTGCCAGAGCACGCCCGACGCGATGCCGTCGGCGGGCGCGTTGAAGCCGCCGGCGAACACCGTAGACCGTTCGGCCGAGCCATCGCCGTCCGCGTCGGACAGCAGCCGCACGCGGTCTTCGGTGCGCGTGAAATAGTCCGCGTCGAAGGCCCCGGCCTCGATCCAGCGCTGGATCAGGCGCTCGCGATCCTGGACCGTGGCCAGCCGCAGGTCCTCAACCACCGCGTCGAGGTGTTCGATTTGGCGCGTGTCCTGGACCGCGTTGCCGGCCCGGTCGGATTCCGCTACGTAGAGCCGTTGCCAGGGATCGAAGGCGATCGCCACCGGATTCTGCAGTCGACCCGGGGCCGCCCAGACCTGGCTACTCCAGCCGGGGGGCAGCTCATCCTGGGCCTGACCCCGCAGGGAGCCGCTGCTGATCGCGATCAGCAGCGCGGTCAGCGGGCGGTTGGGCAGCGGGCCGAACATCGGGCGGGGGCTCATCGGGGGCTGGGCACGGGGCTTCCCTCGCCGAGGGTACCGGAGCGCCCCGGGCCTGTGGGCCGGCTGCTAACCTGCTGGCGATCGTCTGCCTTCCCCGACCGAAGCTCGTCATGCTCACCCAGCCCCTGACCGCCCTCCTCGCGCGCCGCCTGCCAGCGCTGATCCTGTGCGTCTGGACCGGCGCCCTGCTGACCTCCTGCGCCCCCGAGGCGCCGGGCAGCGGCGCACGGACCCCCGGCGCCCAGGCCGCCCCCGCGGCCCCCCAGCCCGATCCCGCAGCGCAGCCCCAGCCGACCGACACGCTGGTCGTGCGCGGCCGGCTGGTGAAAGCCGACGGCAGCGGCGTCGCGGGCGTGGTCGCCGATCTGTTCGGCTTCGCCGAGGGCAGCGATGCGAACAACCCGCCGCGGCGCGAGCTGCGCACCGATTCCGAGGGCCGTTTCGAGGTGCGCATGCCCGCCGCTCTCGGGCAGGTCGCCGGGGCGGTCGACTTCCGCGTGCGCATGCGCGAGGACTTCCTGCGCGAAGCCAAGGGCCTGCGTCTGCTGGCCCCCGGTCCGATCGGTGCGGGCCCGGTCGACATGGGCAATCTGACCTTGGTGATTCCGCGTTGACAGCCTGAAGACGCCGGTGGCAGCCTGAGTCGATCGGCGCTGGCCGCACCCCGGCCGGATCGTCAGACGGTCCGGAGCTCCTGGAGCCACCGTCCGGCCGGCAACTCGCCAGGCAGCGCCGCCCTGGGCCGCATGTTCGCTAGCTCCGCTTGGCTCGAGCCCGCATCGGCCCGGGCGGCCACCCGCCGCCGCACTGCCCCACCGGCCCGCCCACCCACCGCTGCGATGACGCCGCGCCGCACTCCTCCTCCGTCCGAACTCTTCGAGGGCGATCTGCCCGAGCAGCGCTGGCGGCGTCTGGCCGCCGAAATCGAGGCCTTGGCCCGGGCCTACTACCTGGAGGGCCGTTCGGAGCGCAGCGACGCCGAGTACGACGCCCTGTTCCGCGAGCTCGAGCGGCTGGAGGCCGAGCACCCCGAGCTGCGCCGGCCCGACAGCCCGACCCGGCGCGTCGGCGCGCCCCTGCCCGAAGGCGCCGGTTTCGCCAAGGTCGCCCACAGCGAGCCGATGCTGTCGATCGACAGCCTGTTCAGCGCCGGGGAGGTGCGCGAGTTCGACGAGAAGATCCGCCGCTTCCTCAAGCTGGGGGAAGGACAGCCGCTCGCTTGGAGCTGTGAGCCGAAGTTCGACGGCGTCAGCGCGGCGTTGCACTATCGGGATGGCCTCTTGGTGCGCGGCTTGACCCGTGGCGACGGCGCGGTGGGGGAGGACATCACCCAGAATTTGCGCACCGTGCGAAACCTGCCGCTGCGCCTGTCCGCGCAGCGGCGTCCAGTCCCCGGCCAGCTCGAGGTGCGCGGCGAGGTCTTGATCCGCCGGGACCGATTCGAGCGCTTCAACCGCGAGCGCGAACAGCGCGGCCAGCCGGTGCTGGCCAATCCGCGCAATGCCACCTCAGGCGCCCTGCGGCGCAACGACCCGGCGGAGGTGGCCCGCTATCCGCTCGAGTTCCAGCCCTACGCGCTCGTCGGGCCGGCCGGCTCCGGATTCGCGCGCCACAGCGAGACCCTCGAAGCCCTGACCGATTGGGGTTTCCCGAGCGAGGGGCTCAGCCGCACGGTCGAGGGCATCGAAGCCTGCCTCGAGTACCACCGCCAGCTCGAAGCGCGCCGCTTCGAAATCCCCTTCGACATGGACGGGATCGTGGCCAAGCTGGACGATCTGGCCTTGCGCGAGCGCCTGGGCAGCACGGCGCGGGCGTCGCGTTGGCAGTACGCGCACAAGTTCGCCGCCGTGGAGGCGGTCAGCACCCTGCGGGCGATCGAGGTCCAGGTGGGCGCCAACGGGCGCTTGACTCCGCGCGCGCACCTCGATCCCGTCGAGGTCCTGGGGGTCACCGTGCGGCATGCCACGCTGCACAACGCCGAGCATGTGGCCAGCCTGGGCCTCAAGATCGGCGATCGGGTCTTCGTGCGGCGCGCCGGGGACGTGATCCCCCAGGTCCTGGGTGTCGCTGCGGCCGCCGAGGGCCCGGCGCCCTCGGACTGGCGCCAGAGCCTGCCCGCGGGG
>JBILNK010000186.1:0-8071 GCA_044375105.1 Planctomycetota bacterium | reverse complement strand
CTCGACGCGGGTTTCGCGCGTTTCGCGCAGCAAGCGGGCGGAGGCTCGGTCGGACATGGCGGCGAATCGGGGCGTTGGATGGGGTTCTGAGCGGCGGAAAGGCGCGGGGGGATGGCACGCAGGGCGGGCGGCGGGCCTCAGCGACGATCGGCGCCTGCGCCGACGGAGCGCGGCAGCCATTTCGACAGGCAAGCGCCGAGGCTCTGGGGCTCGGTCAGCACGCGGGCCGCGCCGCGGGCCGCGAGCAGCGCCGCACGTTGCTCCGGATCGGGGCAGCCCGGCGGCACCACGCCGATCGGCGCCACGCCGGCGCCGAGGGCCGCGGCCAGGTCGTCGGGCGTGTCCCCGAACATCCAGGCGCGCCCGACGCCCAGACGCAAAAGCGCCAGGCGCACGCCGGCGGGGTCCGGCTTGAGCGCCGCGTCCTCGCGGGCGATCAGCACCCGGAAGCAGCCCGCGAGCCCAAAGCGCTCGAGGAAGCGCTGGGCGTCCCGCCGCGGCCGGCCGGTCACGATGCCGAGGGGCCAGCGCTCGGCCAGGCCTTCGAGTCGCGCGCAGGAAATCTGCGCCCGCTCGAGCTCGAACAGACCGCCCTGGTAGGCGCGCTCATAGGCCTCGCGGGCCTCGGCCAGGCTCGTTTCGACGCCGCCCGCGACGCACAGCCGGCGGGTCAGCTCCCAATCGCAGTTGGCGTCGCCGGCATCCTGGGCCGCGGCGACCTCGGCCGCGCCGATCCGCACGCCGAAGCCGGCCGCCGCGCCGACGATGGCGGCCACCTGGCTCTGGGACACGTCGGCCAGCACGCCGTCCATGTCGAACAGCAGCGCCTCGGGCGCCAGGGCCAGGTCGATGGCCGCCAATAGCTCGGCCAGCCCGCGCGGGTCGTCGGGACAGCCGATGCGCACGGCGCCTTCGAGACCCGCGCGCCCCGGGAAGCGCCGCAGCGCCAGGCCGCGGCCGGCGGCCACGCCCACGAACAGCTCCGGGTCGGGCACCTCGGCGAAGGCGAAATTGGCCATCGAAGGGCTGACTCGGGCTCCGCGCGCTTCGAGGCGCGCCTCGATCGCCTGGCGCTCGCGCACCACGCGCGCCACGTGGGCGCGCATGGCCCCCCGATCGCGCTCGAGGCGCTGCTCGGCCAGGGCCAGGCTGGGCCCGGCGACCGCGTAGGGGTTGCCCGCGGCGCGCAGGGGCTCGAGCAGGGCCGCGGGGCCGAGCACGTAGCCGACCCGCGCGTTGGCCAGCCCCCAGGCCTTCGAAAAGGTGCGCAGCACCAGGGCGTTGGGCAGGGCCAGCGCGGCCTCGGTCAGGTCCTCGGCGGCGTATTCGGCGTAGGCCAGATCGACGAGCAGCAGCGCCTGCGGGGCCGCCGCGGCGATGCGCTCGAGATCGCGCGCGCTGGCCGCGGATCCGGTCGGGTTGTTGGGCGAGACCAAGGCCACCAGCCCGAGGGCCGGGCCCGCGCGCTGAATCTCGCGCAGCAGGCCCTCGATGGGCGGTTTTCCGCCGCGCTCGGGCACGGGGCAGAGCTCGGCCCCGGCCAGGCTCAGGTAGCGGGTCAGCATCTCGAAGGTCGGTTCGGCGTACACGGCGCGGCGCCCGCCGCCGGCGTAGGCCAGGCAGGCACGAAAAAGACCGTCGTCCGCGCCGGCGGTTGCCAGCACGTTTTCCGGCGCGAGCGCAAACTCCTGTGCCAGGCGGGCTTCCAGCGATCCGGCATCCGGATAACGGCGCAGGCGCTCGCCCGCCAAGAGGCCGCGGCCATCGAGATCGGCGAGCCGCGCGCCCTCGTTGGCGTCCAGGCGCCAGCGGGCGGCAGCGGCCGGCTTGCGCCGATAGGCCGGCAGGCCGGCCAGGGCCGCCAGAGGGCGCGGCCCCGCGGGGCCGAGCGCGGGAGCCGGCGTCGTTTCGCCGCGCGGCGCGGGGCCCGCCGCAGGGGCGCGCGCGGGCGCCGCGTCGCCGTAGGGAGCCGCCTGGGCGGCGCACTGGACCGGGGCTGTGGGCTCGGAGGCGTCCGCTTCGATCGCGCTCTGTTCCATGGCCCGTCAGCGCACGATCTGGGTGAATTCGGAGACCACGATGTCGCGCCCGCCGGCGGCGCGCAGCTCGGCGATCAGGGCGGGCAGACCGGCGCGCGGCACGGCCGCCTTGACGCCGAAACCCGCATCCCCCACCAGCCGCGCCACCGTGGGCCGATCCATGCAGGGCAGGCGCTGGCACAGGCCCTCGAGGCGCTCCGCAGCGACGTTGATCTCGAGCATCACCCGCGCCCGGGCTTCGACCACCGAGCGCACCAGCAGGGCCAGTTCCTCGAGGCGCCCGCGCTTGTCCGGATCTTCGAGGGAGCGCGGGTTGGCGTACAGGCGCGTGGTCGAGCGCATCAGCTCGTCGATCTCCACCAGCCGGTTGGCCTCCAGGGTCGCCCCGGAGGCGCTGTTGTCGACGATCAGGTCGGCGTCCTCGGGCGGGAAGACCTCCGTGGCGCCGAAGGTGCGCAGGCAGCGCGCGCCCAGGCCCGCGGCCTCGATCCAAGCGCCGGTCAAGCGCGTGTACTCCGAGGCCACGACCAGCCCGGAGCGCAGGCGCCAGCCCGGGTCCTCGGCGAGCTCGGGCGGCGCGGCGGCCACGATGCGCACGGGGTCGAGCCCGGTATCGACCAGCTCGACCAGCTCCGCGCCCAGCTCGCGCACCCAGTCCGCGCCGGCGAAACCGGCGTCGCGGGAGCCCAGATCGAGCATCTCGACGATGTTCTGGGGCTTCAGCAGCTTGGTCTGCACGCCCGGCAGCCCGACTCGCGGTCGATAGCCGCGCTCGCCGATCGCCAGGGGGATGCCGGCCGCGCGCAGGAGGCCCTCGACGCCCGCCTGCATGCGGCCCTTGGGCAACGCCAGGCGCAGGGCGGCGGAGCGCTGCCCGGCGCGCGCCACGCCGCCGGGGCTGCGCTCGGGCGCTGCCGCGAAGGGGGCTGCGGACGCGCCCGGCGCGGGGGCCAGCGCGGACTGCTCACGGGGGCGCAGCGCCTCGGCAAAGGCACCCTCGGATGTTTCCCGGGAGAGCCCCGGGGCTTCGATCGGTTGCATGGGGTGGGGAGCGCCCACCCGCGAGCCGCCCGCCCCGCGCCCGGTCGAGCCACACGGCTCGGTCCCCCGAAACGCAGCACGCCGGCCTGCGGGCCGGCGTGTGTCTGGTCAGCTTCCTGCCGAAAGCGCCTCAGACCACCCGACCCGCGGTCGGATGGTGATGATGGAAGGCGCGGGGGCTGGGGCAACCAGGTTGCATGCAAGGAAGTTGAGCCGCGGGCCGCGCCCCGTCAAGGCTCGAGGTCGGAAAAAGATCGAGGAACCGCCAGCCATGCGGCCCCCCTGCACCGAGGCTCGCAACCGGCGCCGCCCCGGGAGCGCGGACGCCCGCAGCGCTCCTTCGTCGATCCGGCCCCGGCGCCGCCGGATGGCGACCCAGCGGGACCTGAGGGCGGGATCGGATCGCTCCGCGGCGGCCCGAGTCCGTTTCTCCTCGGCCGATCACGGGAAGCGGCGGCTCTCGCCGGCTTGGTAGAGGCACAGGGGATTGCCCGCGGGATCGCGCAGACGGGCTTCGCGCCAGCCCCAGGGCTGGTCCAAGGGCGGCGTGTCGAAGCGGATGCCGGCGGCCTCGAGGCGCGCGCACCAGGCGTCCAGGCGATCGTGCTCGAAGCACAGCAGCACGGCGGGCCAGGTCAGAAGGCCGTCGGACTGCGGCGGGGCGGCGCTGGGCGGCCCGGAGCGGCCCGCGGCGACCTGGATCGAAAAGGTCACGCCGTTGGGGGCTTCGAAGCGCGCGTAGCCCAGGGCCGGACGGGCCACGACCTCGCGGCAGCCCAGGGTGCGATAGAAGGCCCGCGAGCGCTCGAGGTCGAGGCAAGGCAGCAGCAGCTGGTTCAGTGCCGGACCGGTCAGGGCGTCGTTGCGCACGCGGCCGTGGCCGAGCGGGCCGTTCTTGGGCACGAGCGCGGGCGCCTCGCGCAGGGCCAGGCGAACGAAGCGGCGCGCGCGCTCGATGGCGTGCTCGAGCTCGAGCCCCTGCCCCAGGCCCGTGGCGATCGCGCTGGCCAACGTGCAGCCGGTGCCGTGGGTGTGCGGGGTCTCGATGCGCGCATCGCTCCAGGTCGCCGCCAACTGGCCGCCGCGATACAGCCGGTCGACGATGCGGCCGTCCTCGGGCCCGTGGCCGCCCTTGACCAGCAGGGCCTGCGTGCGCGGCGCGAGGGCCGCGAGGCCGCCCAGGGCGGCCAGCTCGGGCAGGTTGGGCGTCACCAGGGCGGCGCGGGCGAAGAAGCGCTCGAAGGCCCGGATCGTGGCCGGGTCGGCCAGGGCCGAGCCCGAGGTGGCCACCATGACCGGATCGAAGACGATCGGCACGCCATCCAAGCGCTCGAGGCGCGCCGCTACGGCCTCGGCGGTCGCGGCCGCGCCGATCATGCCGATCTTGACGGCGTCGACGCCGAAATCCTCGACCACGCTCTCGATCTGCGCCAGGACCATCTCGGTCGGCACGGCGTGCACCGCCTGGACGCCGCGCGAGTTCTGGGCGGTGATCGCCGCGACCGCGGTCAGCGCGTGGCCGCCCAGCATCGTGACGGTCTTGATGTCGGCCTGGATCCCGGCGCCGCCGCCGCTGTCGGAACCGGCCACGATCAAGATCCGCGCTGTCTTTCCGTCCATGCCTCGCATCTTAGCGGCCGTTCAGCACCGGATCGCGCGGCCGCCGGCCAACGCGTTGGGGGCCCTCGGCCGGCGCGCCGAGGGCGCCTCGACTCGGACGCTGCCGGAATCAGCAACCCGCCCCGCTAGCGTGAACTCCGCGAACTCCGGTCGAGAGCTAAAAAGCGGCTCTTCGCCCCTTCGTGGGGTTCCGGCCTTCAGTCAGCAGGCTTTGGAAGCAGCTCTCCCGCGCACGGCTGCCCGGTTCCGCCCCTGGGGATAATCCCATGCAACCCCAAGAACAGGCGCCCCCCCGAGGCCCTGGAGCTCCGGAGCCTCGGCGGGATTCCTTGACTTGTCTCTGCTGGCTTCCGGGGTAGTCGCCGGGCTGCGTTGCCCACCCGAATCCCGGAAGCCCAGAAGAACATCGATGCGCTGCGGCGTTCCCGTCTCTGCGGCCGTCGGGTCGCACCGAACGGCATCGAATCGCCGGGTGCGGCGGATGGCGCGCACCCCGATGGAGGTTCGGCCCAGGCCGTTCAGACCCCGGTCGGCAACGGGGCGCCGAGCCCAGGCTCCGCGTGGCCTCAGGCGAAGTCCTGCAGGCCGTGCTGCGGGTTCTTCTTGAGCGCGTAGTCCTTGGCCCATTGGCTCGGGAACAACACGATCGGGCGCTGCTGCCGGTCGTAGGTCAGCAGAGAATTCGACGGCGTGTCGAACTTGGCCGGATCGCCGATCAGCCAGGCCGAGCACTCGTAGGGCAGGAACTCGACCCGCGCTTCGACGCCGTATTCGTCGCGCAGCCGGTATTGCAGCACCTCGAACTGCAGCCGGCCCACGCCGGCGGCCAGGGTCTCGGCCTGGTAGCCGTCGCCGGAACGCAGCCACTGGATCAGGCCTTCGGAGGTCAGCTGGGCCATGCCCTTGTCGAAGGCCTTGCGCTTGCCGGTGTCCTTGGGCGCCAGGCGCGCGAAGACCTCGGGCTGGAAGGAGGGCAGCGGCAGGTGCTCGAAGCCGCCTTCGACGCTGATCGTGTCGCCGATCTGGAACGAGCCCGGGTTGATCAAGCCGACCACGTCGCCCGGATAGGCCTCGTCCAGGGTGGTGCGCTCGCGCGCCACCAGGCTGTGGGGACGGGCCAGGCGCATCTCGCGGCCGAGCCGCTGGTGGCGCACCACCAGCTGGCGCTCGAAGCGGCCGGAGCAGACCCGGATGAAGGCCAGGCAGTCGCGATGGCGCGGGTCCATGTTGGCCTGGATCTTGAACACGTAGGCGCTGAACGGGCTCGCGACCGGATCCAGCAGGCGATCGCCGCCGCCGGGCAGCAGCACGCGCCGCGGGCCCGGGCAGGGCGCCAGCTCGAGGAACGCGTCGTAGAACGGCTCGATGCCGAAGTTGGTCAGGGCCGAGCCGAAGAAAGTCGGCGTGACCTGACCGGCCAGGAAGGCTTCCAGGCTGAACGGGTTGCCGGCCACGGCGAGAAGCTCGAGCTCCTCGCGCGTGCGTTGGCATTGCTCGCTGCCGAGCAGCTCCTCGGCGCGCGCGGAGGCCAACGGCACGCGCTCGAAATCGACCCGGCTGGCGCCGCGCGAGCTAGCCTTCTCGAAGTACACCAGATCGCCGCTGCGCAGATCGACGATGCCCTTGAAGTCGCGGCCGTTTCCCACCGGCCAGTTGAGCGCGCTGGCGCGGATCCCCAGGGCCCCTTCGACCTCCTCCATCAACGCCAGGGGGTCGCGGCCGGGCAGGTCGAGTTTGTTGATGAAAGTCAGGACCGGGATGCCGCGCAGCTTGCAGACCGCGAACAGCTTGCGCGTCTGGGCCTCGACACCCTTGGCCGCGTCGAGCACCATGATCGCGGCGTCCGCGGCGGTCAGCGTGCGGTAGGTGTCTTCGCTGAAATCCTGGTGACCCGGCGTGTCCAGCACGTTGATCACGTGGTCCTTGTATTCGAACTGCATCGCCGAACTGGTGATCGAGATGCCGCGCTCCTGCTCCATCCCCATCCAGTCCGAAGTGGCCGCCTTGCCCTTGCGGTTCTTGACCATCCCGGCGGTGCCGATCAAGCCCGAATACAGGAGCAGCTTCTCGGTCAGCGTGGTCTTGCCCGCGTCCGGGTGCGAGATGATCGCGAACGTGCGCCGACGCGCGGTCTCGCGGCGCAACAGCGCCTCGGTCAGGGGGGCGATTTCGAGCTCGCTCACGTCTGCACAGAGTTTGGGGCCCGCCCCGGACACCTTCCGGCCCCGGCAGCGAATCGGACAGGATAGCTGCCGACCGCGCCTAGGACCGCCCGGCGGTCCCAGGCGCGGCGAACAGCGCCTCGCCACCCCGATCCCGAGCAAACCTGGCCTCAGCGGCACAGCGCTCGCGCGCCCGGCTGGGCGGGCCGCCCTGCGGGGGGAGTCTGGGGGGGGCCGCCTGGCGAGCGCGGACCCATGCCGGAAGCCCCTCAGGGGCCCAGGGTCACGTGCCAGCGGGGGCTGATGGAGAGGCCGGGGAAGCTCGGGCAGGGGGTGGAGGAGGGGTCGAGCAGGGTCCACTGGGCGAGCAGTTGGGCGCCGATCAGGCTCGGTTTGGCGGGGATGGTCAGGGTCAGGCGGGCGTTCTTGGGCCCGGAGCCGAAGAGGGGGGCGGAGCCGGAGATCTCGAAGGGCATCCACTGGCAGGCGCCGCAGGGCAGGGCCAGATTCGGGGCGGCGCTGGTCAGGTTGTAGAAGGCCAGGGCCGTGGTGGCAGGCAGGCTGTCGATGCGCAGCTGCCAGGCCGAGGTGCCGATGGAGGGGGGCTTGGGGAAGCTGACCTGCCCTTGGATGCCGCAGCCGCCGCCCAGGTTTTGGTAGCTGCCGCCGCCGCCGGTGTTGTTGAGGGCTTGGCCCAGAACATCGGAGCTGCCCGTGGTGTCGTCCACCGACCAAAGCACCAGCGCCTTTTCGCTGGGCAGGTTGGAGACGCCGGCGGGATTGTCGACGAATGGCCCCCCGGAGAAGGCCGAGGCCACAGCGATGTGCTCCTGTGGGCCTTGAATCCCGGCTCCAAGGGTGAAGGGGCCCTCGGCGGGGGTCAGTGACTGGCTGTCGAATCCGCGCAGTCGGAATCCATCGGTTTGTTGCCAGGCGATCCAGGTCTTGCCGGGCGAGTAAGCGACGGAGGGCTCGAAATGGACCCCTGAAGGCGGTGAGCTGGAGACATCCACGGTCGCTCCCAGTTCCAGGTTGATGCCATCCGCGGCCAGGCGAACGCTGCGCGCGACGATGTTCCTGTCCGAAAGGTCGCGTCCGGCCACCAACCACTGGCGGTCCAGTCCATCCACGCTCGGCTCAGCAACATTGGGGAGGAGCCCGACCCAGGTACCCACCAGGATCGATTGAACTCCCGACCCGCGCACGACC
>JBILNK010000039.1:0-27407 GCA_044375105.1 Planctomycetota bacterium | reverse complement strand
CAGCGAAGCCAAGCAGTGCGACGGCCAGAAGGCCTGCGACAGCCAGGCCGCTCAGACCGTGGCGGCTCCGGCCTGCAGCGAAGCCAAGCAGTGCGACGGCCAGAAGGCCTGCGACAGCCAGGCCGCTCAGACCGTGGCGGCTGCGGCCCAAGAATGCTGCGACGAGAAGGCCAGCGCCTGCTGTGACGCGGCGCCCGCTGCCCAGGCCGTGGCGCTGGAAGTGGGGGACTGCGAGAGCGTGATCGCCCAGTTCAACGGGCTGCGCGCCGAGCTCGGGCAGGTCCGCGCCCGCATCAGCGCCGCCGCTGCCCAGGTCGCGAGCCTGCGCGCGGCCTCTGCCGGCGCCCCCCTGGCGGCCCGCTGATCGCTCAGGACCGGCTCGTGCGGTGCCGACCGCTTCGAGCGGTCCAGCAAAGCTTCGCGACAGGCCAGCGGCCCTTCGGGCCCTGGCCTGTCTGCATTTCTGGGCAGGAACCCCGGCCTGGGCAAGCCCCGCTTGCCCGCGCTGCGAGCCCCTGGAACCATAGGCCCACGCCGTGAGCTCCGCCTTGTCCCAAGAACTGCGCCAGCTCGAGAGCTGGTTGTCGAGCCTCCAGGCGCCGGACCTGGCGGCGGGGCTGGCGCGGGCCAGGGACCGGCTGCGGCGGGACCTGCTGCCGCGCACCGTGGGCGGGGACCAGAGCCTGGTGATCGGCATCGTGGGGCCCAACAACGCGGGCAAGTCGGCCCTGTTCAACGCCTTGGTGGGCCGGGACGCGAGCCCTTCCCTGCCCACCGGAGGTGCCACCCGGCGCCTGGTGGGCGCAGCCCGCGGCGAGCTGGTCAAGCGTCTGTCGAGCTCCAGCGACTGGACCCGCTTCTCCCTGCGAGCCCACGACCCGAGCTTGCCGGAGCGACGCGACGCCCCCCTGTCCAACGCCAGCGACCCGACCGAGCTGCTGGTGGTCGAGAGCGAGCGGGTGCCCGCGGGGATCCTGCTGATCGACACGCCCGATTTCGACAGCATCGCGCGCGAGAACCGGGCCGCCAGCGAAGCGTTGCTGGCCGTGGCCGACCTGGTGATCGTGGTGGTGACCAAACACTCCTACCAAAACGCTGAGGTGGTCGAGTACCTGCGGCGTTGGCTGGCCCAGGGGCGCCCGTGGATCCTGGTCTACAACGAAGCGCCCAGCGATGAGCTGGTGGCAGCCCATGCCGCCAAGCTGGCATCGGACGTGGGCTCGTCGCCGGTCGCCCGTTACGCCGCGCCCCACGACCTCGGGATCATGGAGGGCCGCGTGCCCCTCGATCCGAAGCGCATCGAGGATCCGCAGCGCCAGAGCTTGTCGGCTGGCCTCTCCGACCTGCGCCAGGTCGAGGAGCTCAAGCGCGCGGCCCTGTCGGCCTCCTTGGCCCAGCTCGCCGAGGACCTGGCCCCGCTGGCCGATGGCCTGGAATCCCAGGGCCAGGGCGCGCTGCGGCTGCTCGAGCGCGCGCGCCACCTGGCCCAAGCGAGCGGCCGCAAGCTGGCCGTGGAGGCCATGCCGGCGGCGCCGTTCCTCAACGCCTTCCGGGCGGTCATGGATCGCCGGGCGAACGTGGTCAGCCGCACCTGGCGCGCCGGCGTGCGCGGCGTGCGCGGGCTGGTGGAGGCCGTGCCCAGGGCGCTGTTCAAGAAGCGCGAAGCGGACCCGCAGGAGCGCCTGCGCGGCGGCCTGCTGGCGGCGGAAGCCCGCGAACTCGAGCTCAGCTGGCCGGCCTTTTACGAGGAGCTGGCCCGCGATCTCGGGCCCGAGGGGCGCCATGCCTCCCGGGCCGGCATCGATCGGGAGCTGGCCCGCGCCCTCGATCAGGACCTGCCCCCCGATCCGGCCCCGGGCCGCCAGCGCGCCCTGCGGGAGCTGCAGCGTTTGCCGGTCGATTTCGCCAGTTTCCAAGAGGCCTGCGAGCACCTGGTCCGCGAGGCGGTCGAGCAGCGCGGCTTCGAGATCGACGTGCAGGCTGGCATCGACCTGGCGACCCTGTTGCCGGCCGCCGGCGCCGCGGCGGTGATCCTGACCACCGGGGGACTGGGCGGCGACCTGGCGGCGGCCGGCGGCGGCCTGCTCGGCTCGGCGCTGATGGAACGCTACACCCACCTGCTCGGATCCGGCATCGTGCGGGCGGCCCGCGCGCGCTGGGAAGCGACCCGCGGCTTGCTGCTGGGCGAGCTGCTGCTGCGCTCGGCCTTGCCCCAGGCGGCCGATCTGGCCCGTCGCCAGGCCGAGCAGGGCGCGGCGGCCGCCCAGACCCTGCGTGCCCAGAGCCAAAGCCTCTTGGCCCACGCCCGACGCGAGCAGCAAAGCGCAGCTCCCCAAACCCCATGAGCGCCAAAGCCTTCGACTGGGCCCGCGACCTGACCCGGCAGCGCGCGGATCTGGGCCGCGACCTCGAGCAGCTCGCCGACCTGTCGGCGCTCGAGCGCCGCCGCGCCCGCCTCGAGCGCCTGCTGGGCGATCTCGATCGCCAGCTCGAGCGCATCGATTCCGCCGCGGTGATCCTGCTGGTGGGTTCCACGGGCGCGGGCAAGTCGAGCTTGCTCAACGCCTTGGCCGGGACCGACATCGCACTGACCAGCGAAAACCGCCCGACGACCTCGGTGCCGACGATTTATGCGCCCAAGGACGCCGACCTGCGCGCCCTGCTGACCGGCCTCGAAGGGCCCGAGCCGCGCGTGGTGCGCTACGGGCCGGGCGACGCCGGGTCGGTCTGGACCGAGCAGGTCTTGATCGATGCGCCGGACGTCAACTCGATCGCCACCGAGCACCGGGCCACGGTGCGCGCGCTTTCGGAGCGCGCCGACGTGCTGCTGGTGACCCTGCACCGCCAGTCCGTGGTCGAAGAGGCCGCGGTCAGCTTCCTGGACGATTTCGCCGGCCGCCGCCGGCTGCTGTTCGCGCTGAACCGAGCCGACGAGCTGACGCCGGCGGCGGAGCGCGAGCTGTTGGCCCAGGTCCGCCGGCTGGCCGTGGAGCGGCTCGGGCTGGCGGAGCCGCAGGTCTTCGCGGTCAGCGCCCGCGACGCGCGCGCCGGCCGCGGCGGCGAGCGCTTCAGAGCTTTGGAGGCCGAACTCGAGCGTTTGGTGCGCGACGGGCTGCTTTCCGGGGTGCGCCGCCACAACGCCCTGGGGGCGGCCGGCGAGCTGGGCGAGCTGTTCCGCGAGCTCTCCCGGGAGATCGGCGACGACCTGGGTGCGCTGCCCGCGGAGACCCAGCGCGGCTTGGGCGAGCTGGCCGCCCGGGTGGAGGCCGAGGTGGAGCAGCGTTTGGGGCTGCGCCGGGCGGAACTCGTGCACCTCCTGGTGGGGGAGGCCGGCAAACGCTGGGACGGACCCGGGGGCTGGGCCTTGCGCGCGGGGGCCATGGCCACGGTGTCGACCGGCGCGGGTCTGGCCCTGGCGCGCTACAACCCTCTGGCCGCGGCGGGGGTCGCTGCGGGCGGCGCACTGCTCGGCAAGCTGCGCGATCAGCAGGGCCGCTCGGTCTTCGAGGACAACACCGGACTGCTGCCGGAAGCCGGGGATCTGCGCCTTTGGACCGCGGCGAGCCTGGCTCCTGCGCGGCTGCGCGCGGGGCGGCTCTTGGGCAGCCCCGAGCGCGGCGAGCTGCCCAGCGCCGAGCGCATCGCGGGCGACCTGGAGGCCGGCCTGGCCGAGGCCTGGAGCCGGCTCTTGCGCCGCGAGCTGCCCGCGGCGGCCCAGCGCTCGGTGCCCGGCGCGCTGCGCTTCTTCCTGGATCTGCCGGTTTACGTGTTCGTGGGCTGGCTGCTCTATCGCGCCGGCCAGGGCTTCCTGAGCGAGCACTACGTGGGGATCGATTTCTTGCTGAACGGGCTGCTGCTGACCTTGGCCCTGGTGTTCGTGGTGCGCCTGCTGGTGCGCGGGCTGGTGGCCCGCCGCGCCCGCGGGCTGTTGGTCGGGGTTTCCGAGCACACGCGCGAGCGCCTGGAGCAGAGCGTGCGCGAGCTGACCGAACCGGTGGAGACGGCCGCTCGCCTGCGCGGGGAAGCCCTGGCGCGACTGGCCAGCCTGGACGAGCGCTGGCGGCGGGATCTGGGCGGCGAAAAAGACGAAGGGGCTCAGGGAGCTCGCGGGGGGGCCTGAAGGGTCCCCGGCCGGGGCTCTGCTCCCGGCTCTGGACCGCCACCGCTCGGGGCGCCCCGGCGCCGATCGCGCCGCCGCGGCCCTCGGGGGCCGGTGCGGCAGCCACGCAGCCCTGCGGACACGGCAGGGGAGTCCTGACCGGGGCCCGCGCTTCCCGGCGAGCCGCCGAGTCCTGCGGCGGACACGCTGTCCCGCAGCTTCCCGACGATCGGGCCGCGGGCGCGCAGCGGCCCGCGCGCCGCTTCCGGTGCGCTCACAAGCGCACGAGGCGGCCGCCGGTGCGCTCGCACAAGCAGGCCAGCGCTTCGGCCTGTGCACCGCCGACCTGCACCGCGTGCACGCGCACCCCGGCCAGGCGCGGATCGCGCAGGCAGTTCTCGGCCCAGGCCCGGTCCTCGATCGTTTCGCCGTCGCACAGGATCACCAGCGTGTCCGCGGGGGGCCCGGCGCTGCCCTCCGAGTGGCTGGCGAGCCAGGCGTCGATGCCGCTCGACAGGCTCGTGCCGCCGCCGGAGCTCTGGGCCAGCAGGAAGCGCCGCGCGGCGTCGATGCCGCGCTCGTCCGCCCGGGTGGGTGCCGCGCGCCACAGGCGTCCGTCGTCCGAGAACAGCGCGATCTGGAACCACAGGGAGCTGCCGCCGTGTTCGAGGGCCCGCAGGAGTTCGGCGATCGCCGCTCCCAAACGGTCGAGGTCCGCATCGGTGGCGTGCGCAGGGCGCGCCGCGGGCGGCGCCGGGGCGGACATCGATCCCGAGCAGTCGAGCAGGAAGGCCACATGCCCGCTTTCGAGGGACAATCCGAAGAAGCTCGGCACGCTGCTGGCGCCGGGTTCGCTGACCAGCGGAGCGCCCTGGGCCAGGGCCTCGAGCAAACGCTGCCAGCCCGCCGGGTCGGGGCCGATCGAGCGCCCCGTCAGGCGCCGCAGGGAGTGGGTCAGCGCCCAGCTGACCCGCCCGGCCCCGACCTGGTTCGCCGACTCCGGCCCGTGCCAGCGCCCGTGCCAGTGGCGCAGGGCCTCGATCAGCGCCGGCACCGCCTGGGCTGGCGGCAGATGCCGGCACAGCTCCGCCGCAGCGCCGGCGACCCGCCAGTCCCCATCGAGCAGCGCCCCGAGGGAAGCCCGCGCCAAGCGCTGGGCCAGCTCGGGATCGCTCCCGGGCGCCGCGCCGCTCGGCGCCCCGTCGAGGCGCCGCACCAGCCCGCCGCGCGCCGCTGCGCGCTCCGCCTCGGGCCCGTTTTCGAGGGCCCGCAGCAGCCCCTCCAGCGCCGCGCGCCCCGGACAGACCACCAGGGCTTGGATGCCCGCCAGACGTTCGGCCGGGGTGGCGCGGGGATCGCTGGCCAGGAAGGACAGAGCCAACGCGGCGCGCTCCTCTGGCTGCAGCACCAAGAGGTCGAGGGCCGCCAGCCGCTCCCGCTCGCTGAAGGTCTGCGGCATCAGCAGCACCCGGTCGGAAATCAGCGCCAGGGTGCCCGCGCCCCACTGCCCGGAGAGGCGCGCGGTCAATCCGCCGCGCCAGATCGCGAGCCGCTGCGGCGAGCGGTTCGCGGACCCGGTCGCCGGCAGGCTCAGCTCCCGACCGCACAGCTCGAGCAGCGCCCGATCGAGCCGCTCGCCCGCTTCGAAGCCCGCCCGCAGGGCGTCGGTCACCGCCTGCTCCGCCCGCGGGGCCTCCACCAGAGCCAGGACCGTCGGGCCCGCTGCGGCCCAGCTCTCCAGCCTCCGCAGGGCCTTCTGCGGGGACTCGCGGCTCCAGGGGTCGAATGCGCCGAGCACCGGCCCCGCCGTGCTCGAAGTCCCCGCCCCGGGGCCGGTTCCGATCGTCGCCGGCGCGCTTCGGTTGGGTCCCGGAGCCGCGGGCTCGGCCGCTGTCGCGGCCCGGGCCAGGCCGGGCCTCAGGGACGGGATCAGGGGCCCCTTGGCGGGGCCTGGCGCTGCGCCGGCGAAGCTCGACGCGCCGCCCTCCGCGAGCAGCGCCAGCGCCAGGGCCGGCCCCGCGGCGAGCGCGCAGAGCCGCCGCCAGACCAGGCCCGGGAACCCCGCAGGGCGGCGCGGAGCCCCGCCCTCCGCGCGGCGTGTCGAGGGGTTGCCGGAGCTCATGGGCCAGACCCTAGCCCGGCGCCGCGCCGGGGCAACCCTTGCTCCGCGCCCGCCTCACTTGTCGAAGACGTTGGTTTCACCCGGGGTGATGCGGTGTTCGACCTCCTCGACGCTGAGGTCGAGGTTCTCGAGGTCCAGTTTGGGCTTGGGCCCGGGGGGCGCCGCCGGCGAGCTGGCCTGCTTGTCTTGGGTCGGGGGCTTGGGGCGGGGTTCCTGTTGGCTCATGGGCGGTGTTTTTCGCTTCTGTCTCGGGGTTCGATGGGGGATCGGGGGGCAGCGCTGGGCACGCGCCCGGCAGGCAGCGCGTCGATCGGCCGCGCACGGATCAGCTCAGGGGCTGCAAGGCGGGGCGCGGCGCGCCGTCGCCGGCTAGGAGACCGAGCTGGAACAGTTTGGCGCCGAACTCGAGCAGGCGCGCCTCGGCCGCAGCCGAGAGCGGGCCGTGGGCTTCGATCAGGGCGCCCAGACTGCCCGCTTCGGCGATGGCCTCGAGGGTCCGCCGGCCATCGTTGGTCAGCTCGACGAACTCGGCGAAACCGCCCTGCGCATAGGCCAGGAAGGTCTGCGTGACGGGCACCGCCGGCAGGGATTCCATGGCGGCGCGGCGCGCGCCCTCCACGAAGCGCCCGGTCAAGAAATCCGGGCGGATCGCGCGCGCCAGGGGGTGGGCCAGGGAGCGCGCCACCTGGTTGTAGCTGTGCGAGAAGGCGCGCAGCGAAAGCCCGCTGCGGGCCGACAGCCGCAGCAGGCGCTGGCGGTCCTCGGGCGCCTGGGCATCGAGCCGCCGCCGGGCGCTGCGCTGGCTGCACAAGGTCACGAACTGGTCCGGGGTGATGTCGCGGGCCAGGTGCAGGAAGTAGTGACTCTTCTGCATGAAGTAATACAGGTTGTCGCCGGAGAAGATCGGCAGGTTGGCCCGCAGGCCGGCCATCATCTCCTCGAACATCTCCGCGGCTTCCGCTTGGGTCATGCCCTGGGCGGCCAGATAATCGTGGTAGAGCTGCAGGTCCGCTCGGGGGTCGCTCAGCACCTGGATGCCGAACGAATCGGCTTCGCGGTAGGTCTTGGCGACCTCGTCGATGTGGAAGGTCTGCAGGGAGACCTCGCGCACCACGTCCTTGTTCTCGATCAGGAAGGCCAGGGTCGCGCGGGCCTCCTCGCGGGTCTCCGTGGGGAACCCGACCATGGCGTAGAAGGTCACGCTGATGCCGGCCTGGGCGCAGTTCCGGGCGACCTCCAGGGTCGACTTGAGGCTCTGTCCCTTTTGCATCAGCTTGAGCAGGCGCGGGGTGGCGGTCTCGAAGCCGAACAGGAGCTTGCGGCAACCGGCCTGGTACAGACGCCGGGCGCCCTCCAGGTCGTAGGCCTTGGGCTCGACCCGCGCGTCGCACCACCAGCGGATGTCGGCCTGCCGATCGATCAGCTCCTGGGGCAGGTCTTTGATCATGCCCGGGGGCATGCAATCGGTGATGAAGTTGAACTCGCTGGCGCCGTAGCGCTCCTTGAGGGCCAGGACCTGCGAGACGATGTGCTTGGCGGAGCGCGTGCGATAGCCGGGCCCGATCACGGTGGGCAGCGTGCAGAAGGCACACTCACCGTAATAGCAGCCCCGGTTGATGTCGTAGGGCAGCACGATGCGCGGGCTGAAGTACTTCTCGAAGGGCAGGCCGTCGAAGTCGGGAATCGGCGCGTCGTCGAGTTTGATCGGATGTCCGAGCGGGTTCAGCTCGCCGGGCAGCCCGGGATGGGCGCGATCGAACCAGCCCAGGGATCCGATCTGCCCCAGGGATTCCCCGCGCTCGAGGGCCTGGGCCAGGGCCAGCAGGGGCGCTTCGCCCTCGTAGAAGATGATCGAATCGAGGCATTCGGCGAAGCGCGGCACGGCCAGCAGCTTCTTGCCGATGTAGGCCAGGAAGCCGCCGCCGGCGGTCACGTGGCAGTCCGGCAGGTGCTGCTTGATCAAGCGGCCGAGGGTCAGCGCCGGGATCAGCTGGCTACCGTAGATGATCGACAGCCCGACCAGCCGCGGCCGTTCGGCCAGGAGCCGCGGCAGCAGGGTGGTCTCGAAGTGTTCGATGAAGGGGTTCTGCTCGCGATCGAGGGTCGCCGCCAGCACGTCCGCCGAGCGGTCGTTGGCATACGCCATCGAGAAGTTGTGCGGCGTCAGCTGGGTCGGGAACCAGGCCGCCGAGACCAGTCGCAGCCCGTGGTACAGGGTGCGGATCGCCGGGACGTAGCGCTCGGTGTCGTAGAAGGCCGGGCCGCGCACCACGGCTTTGGCGGCCTCGATGCCCGCGATCAGGGCGGGGGCGGCCACGGCCGCCTCGGCGGCGGCGCGGAAGGCCTCCTGCTCGCCGAAGGGCAGCGGCCGGGCCGGGTCGAAGCGCTCGAGCGGCAGGCGCTGGGAGACGCGCTCCGCAGCGAAGCGCAGGTACTCGGGCGTCAGGAAGCGATCGTAGGCTTCGATGCTGGCGTCGATCAGGACCACGTCCCGATAGCCGTTGGCCACCAGGAAGGCCTTGAGGCAGGGCAGCGCCAGGTAGGGCTGGGTGAAGTGCCCCTGGGGCGGGAAGATCAGACGGATCGGGAATCCTGCTTGGGCGATCACGGGCGTGGCGGGCGAGCGTTGGAGGGGAAGTAGGGATCGAAGTCGGGTCAGCGGCGGGTCAAGGCCGCTCGGCGTTGGCGGTCGGGGGCGCTTCGACCAGGCCGCGGCGCAGCAGGTCCGGGAGCGCGTCGGACAAGCCCGGCAGCTCGGCTTCGAGCTCGTCCAGGCTTCGTCCGTCCAAGCGCCCGAGCAGCTGCGCCAAGCCCTCGCCCAGCGCCAGGCTGCGCACGCCCTTCGGGCCGGCCTGCACGAGCAGCCTGCGCGGCTCGGCGGTTGGCGCCTTCAGGGGCTCGGCGGTGGGGGCATCCAGGGCGCGCTGCAAAGCGCTCGGGTCGACCGGCAGCCGGAGCAGCTGGCCGCGAGGACGCAGGCCGTGTGCGGCGCTCGGGGCGCTGTTGCGGGCCGCCTCGCGCAGCCGGGCCTGTTCCCACTCGAAGACCGAAGCGATCAGGGGGTCGCCCGCGCTGGCGACCGAGGCGGCCAGGCTGCGGCCCAGCGCGGCGAAGCCGCGGAACCAGGGCAGCAGCGCGCTGGCGCGTTGCCGGACCAGCAACGCCACGGTCTTGGGGTAGCGCTCGAGCAGCGGCGCGAGCTCGGTCGAGATGCGCTGCAGCTCGCGCAGACGCTCGACGCCGCCCGGCAGGCCGGTCAACAGCGCAAAGGTCGAGAACAGGTCCGGATGGGCCGCGATCAGCTCGCGCTCCGGGCCGGTCAGCCCCGCGCCCAAGGCCATGTCCGGCGGGATGCCCTCGACCGGCCGCGAATCGGCGCCGTGGCTCTCGCCGAGGCCGCAGCCGGGCTGTGGATTGACCAGGTGGAACGAGAGGTGCACGCCACCGAGCAAGCTGGCCCGCAGGGCCAGCTCGAGGGTCGCTTCCAGCGCGGCGTCGTCCTCGCCCGGCAGCCCCAGGATCAGCGAGAGGATCGGGACGATGCCCCGCGCGAGCACGGCGCGCAGGCGCTCGAGCGCCGGGAAGTCCGCGGCCATGCGCTTGTGGTTCAGGTTGCGCACGGCCCCATCGGCGGATTCGATCCCGAACAGGACCCGATAGCAGCCCGCCGCCGCGAGGGCCTCCAGGAGCTCGTCGTCGAGGTGGTCGAGCCGCGCGCGGATCTCGAAGGGCACGCCCACGCCGCGCTCCTGCAGCCGACGGCAGAGCTCGAGCGCGTGGCGCCGGTCCGCGCCGAACAGGTCGTGGCACAGGTAGGCCGAGCGTCCGCCGGGCATGCCGGCCACCGCTGCGATCTCGTCCACCAGGCGCTCGACCGGCAGCGGCCGCGAGCGACGGCCCCAGAAGCGACCGATGGTGCAGAACGAGCAGTCGTAGACGCAGCCCCGGCCGGAATCGATCGGCACCAGCCCGTCGGCGGCGCCGGTGATGGCCTTGTACTCCGCGATCGAGGGCAGAAGATCGAAGGCGTAGGGCGGCAGCGTCGAGAGGTCTTCGATCGGCCGGCGGTCCGGGCCGCGCACGGGGCACCCCCTGCCATCGCGCAGGGTCGTCCCGGGCAACCCGAGGGGCTGGCGGCCGGAAAGCCAGGCCGCGAGCAGCTCCGCAAGGGTCCCTTCGCCCTCGCCGCGCACGATCCCGTCCAAGGCCGCGAAGCGCTCCAGCAACGGCACGTCGATACCGGTCGTTCCCGGGCCGCCCAGGAGCAGGCGGATGGCCGGCGCTCTGCGGCGCACCTCGCTCGCGATGGCCAGCGCGATCGGCAGGGTCGCGCCCATCACCGAGAGCCCGAGCACCGCGGGCCCGCGTTCGGCCAGGCGCTCCGCCGCCGCCGCCGCCAGCCGATCGTCCGCCGGCAGACGGCCCGCGGCCAGCTCGTGGGCCAGGTCGCACAGCTCGACCCGATGTCCCGACGCCCGCAAGGCACCTCCCAGGCGCAACAGCCCCGGGGGCGGCATGGAGTAGCCGAAGGTGTCCGCGTGGGGGGCGGATGCGATCAGGATCTCGGGGTTCGGCATGCGCCGCCCCGGCCACACCGGCGCTTCCCAGAATCAGCGAAGCGGCGGCCTGGGCCTGGGAACGGGCGCGAGTCTAGCTTGCGCGGCAGGGACCCGCACGGGGTGCCCTGCTACTCTCCGATCGATTGGACCGTCCCGCCGCGGCGCGCGCCCGGCGGCCCCCGCCGTCGTTTTCAGAGCCCATGCAAAGCCCCTCGCCCTCCGTGCGGCAGATCGCCGCACGCGCCTCCCTGGCCCTCGCCGCCGCCCTGGCCGGCGCTTGCAGCAGCGGAGGCGGCGGCCTCGGCAGCTTCGAGATCGCCACCAGCCGCTACACCTTCACCAGCCCGGGCATCCTGGCGGCCGACGGCCGCTGGGCGCTGGTCAACGCCCCCGAAGCCAGCGCGCTGGGGGGCACCGACCTCAACGAGGACGGCGATCAGGCCGACGCGGTCACGATCGCCCTCGACCTGGGCAGCGGCGACGAGTTCGTCTCGGGGGTCGCAGCGACCGCTGGCTACGTGTTCAACAACCAGGTGTTCCTGGTGGTCGACGAGTCCCTGGACAACGACCAGAACGCCAACGGCATCGACGAGACCGTGCTGCTGAGCTGGACGCCTGGTCCGGAGGCCCCGGACTTCGTGGCCGTTCTCGACCCGGACGAAGTGCCGGTGGCTTCCGCGGGGCGCCTGTGGTTCGTGGTCCCGACGGCCCCGACCTTGCCGGACGAGACCAGCCTGCGCTTCATCACCGCCAGCAGTCCGACCACGATCGTGACCGTGTTCGCCGAGGCCGGCACCACGGGCTCGGTGCGACCGAGCCTGCTCGGGGAGGAAGCCGGCATGCTGTTCTTGACCCTCGACGAAACCGTCAATGGCAACCAGAACGGCGACGGCGACGCCACCGACGGCGCGGTGCTGGCCCTGGTGGAAGCCGGCGCCGCCACGCCGGTGCTGGTCTCGGTGCAGCGCGCCATCGTGTCCAGCGGCCGACCGGTGCGCGCCCGCCTGATCACCACAGGCCAATGGAACGTGGCCTTCCTGGTCGACGAGGCCCAGCAGGGCCAAAACCTCAACGGCAGCGTGCCCTTCCCGCTGGTGTGCTCCAGCGGACCCGACACCGACCAGACCGACTCGGTGCTGCACGTGCTGCGCTGGGAGGCCGGCGACCTGGCCACGGCCACCAATCCGCCGCTCAACTCCCAATTGCCCGGCGCGGCCAACGCGCAAGCCAACCGGATCCTGCTCAGCAGCGACCACGTCGCCCTGCTGTCCCAGGAGGGCGCCTACGGCAGCGGCCAGGGCTGCGACCTCAACGGCGACGGGGACTTCAGCGACCTGGTGCTGCGCTGGACACCGCTCTCCGATCCGGATTCCCCCGAGGCCGCTTCGACGCTGCTGCGGCAGGTGGACTTCAACGTTCCCGGCGGCGCCCTGGGGGCGATCGAGCTGGGCGATCGTTTCGTGATCGCCTCGCCGCGCACGGTCGTCGTCGATGGGACCCCGGTCAACGCCAGCTTCCTGGCCTGGGCCGAGCCGGGCATCTCCGCCACCTACCAGGACAGCTTCTTCGACCCCGACGACGCCAACCAGCAGGACCCGCTGGTCATCGCCCCGGATTTCCTGAGCGATCTGGCCAGCGTCGGGCGCAACCCCTGCACGCTGCTCGAGCAGAGCGTCGGTCTCAACCTCAACGCCGGCTGCACGGCCGTGCTGAAGGACAACGACGAAACCGACAGCCTGCCCGCCTGGCTGCGCTATGACGCGCAGGATGACGCGCTGATCATCGCCGGCTTGGGCTGGGCGCTCCAGGCGCTCAACGGCGGCGTGGTCATCCGCAGCGGCACGGCCTTCTTCCGGGTCAGCGAGAACGCCGACAACTTCGACTGGAACAACGACGGGGACGAATCCGACTTCGTGCTCTTCCGCTCGCCGGTGACCGCCTGCGCGCCGACCAACATGGGCACGCTCAACAACCTGCCCGGCACGCCGTCGATCTACGGCGGGACCGCTCTGGGGGCCGTGTTCTTCGCCAGCGAAACCGCCCAGAATGCCGACATCAACGGCGACGGCGTGATCGCGGGCCTGGCGGCGCGCTTCTTCCCGTTTTGACGGGCTGTGAATCATGGACTCGGGCTGCGCCCGAGCCGTGAAACCAGCCCGTCAGATGCCTTTGGGCCGCCGTCCGGCGGCCGCAGAGGCTGGGGTCGTCGCTGCGCGCCGATCTCTTCCAGCCTCTGGCAGGCTGTGAATCATGGACTCGGGCTGCGCCCGAGCCGTGAAACCAGCCCGTCAGATGCCTTTGGGCCGCCGTCCGGCGGCCGCAGAGGCTGGGATCGTCGCTGCGCTGCAACGCGCTTCGAGGCGCGTACGCAAGCGCGTTGCCGGGTTGGGTCAGGGGGCCAGCGCGCTGCCTTCGGCGCACAGCTCCGCGGCGCGCTGGCACAGGTCGAAGCGCTGGGCCCGGTCCGCGAGCGTCGGCAAGTGCCGCCGCAGGCCGAAACCCGCCGTGCGCGCGAGATCGAGCCGCAGCAGGCGATCGACCTGTTCGGGGGCGCTGGCGAGTTCCCCGGCGGCCAGGCGCAGCAGGCGCTCCATTTCCAGGTTGCCCTCGTGACCGGCGCCGATCTGGTCGTAGGCTTCGAGCAATTCGATGCGCGGGAACAGGCTGCCGGTGTCCATGGACTCGGCGGCCTTTGACAGCGCTGCTGCGCGGGCGTTCGAATCCCCGCGGGCGCCGCGCACCATGGCCAGGGTCAGCTCGATCGCTTGGGCCAAGGCCGTGTCTGCGCCCGCCAGGGCGCGTGCCGGGTCCCCGTGGCCGCGCTCCGCCAGCAGGCGGGCCAGCGCGAGGCCGTGCTGGCGATCCCAGCGCCCGGGGGCCGCGGCCCGCGCTAGGGCCTCCTGAGAGTTGCCGGCCTCGAACAGCCCGGCCAGGACCTTCAACTCGAGCTCACGCCGCGCCGCTTGTTGCCCAGCGGCCTCCAGGCTCTTGAGGCAATCCTCGGCCAGATCCAAACGGCCGGTCGCCGCTGCCGCCAGGCCCGCGGACAGAAGACCCTCCGCGGAGCGCAGGCGCACCAGGATCTCGCGGGCCCGCTCGAGGGCGCGCACCTCGTCGCCGTCGGCCAGGTCGAAGCGCAGCAGCCCGAGTTCGATCTCGAGGGTCTGCTCGTCGTCTTCGAGCGACGGCAGGGACTGCATCGCAGCCTGGTGAGAGCGCGCCGCCGAGGAATCCCCGGATCGCACCGCCGCCAAGCACAGCTGCTTGGAGAGGACGTAGGCGCGCGCGCCCGAGAGGCCCTCCCGGCGCAGGTCGTACCACAGGCGCTCCGCTTCCGGGCGCCGCCCGTTGAGGGCAGCCTCCAGGGCGAACAGGTAGCGGCATTCGAAGTCCGGCAGGGGCTCGAGCAGGCGCGGTCCGAAGTCGCGCGCCAGCTGGTCCTGCAGCCGGCCGCAGGCCTCCAAGCGGCCCGTGCGGGCCAGGGCGTCGCGGGTCCAGGCGGCCAGCAGCTCGAGCTTGCCGGCGCTGCGGGCCGCGCCGAAATCCGCGCTGCGGCTCTGCGCGAAGTCCCCAGCTTGCTCCCACTCCTGGCGCGCCAGCAGCGCCGTCAAGATCGCCTCGTAGCAGGTCAGGCGTTCGGCGGGGTCGGAGCTCTCCTCCGCCAGGGCCTGGGCGGCCTCGAGCCGGTCGCTGCTGGCCAGCAGGGACACGCAGCGCAGCCGGCGCTGGTTGCGGGCTTCGCGCGTCAGGCTCGGCCAGAGCTCGAGCAGGCTGTCGAGCCAGGGGCCCGTGGTGTAGTCCTTGCCCGCCTCGCGGGCTTCCGAAGCCTCCTGGCGCGAAGCCTCGCCCAGGGCGGCGGTGACGTCGTGCTGGATCACGCTGCGGCCCACGGTCTGTGCGCCGGCTGCGAGCGGCGGCAAGAGGAGCAGGGCGGCGAGGGCCTGGATCGGGAGGCTGGGCATGGCGGCGGCGGGGCTTGGGACCCTGGGGGCATCGGCCGGGGAGCGGCCGCCGGTTGAGGGGTCTGGCCGGGCGCGGGCGGCAAGCCCCGCGGAGCGGCCCCTGCGGACCCGTAGGATGGGGGGGTGAAATCCGTTCCCGCCCCCGATCTCGCCCGCGTGCTCGCCGGCCCGCGCCGGGAATTTGACCCGCCCCTCGCGCACTGCCCGCTGTGCGGCGCGGCCCAGATCGCGGCCTTCCTCGAGGACGGCCGCGGCATTTCCCTGTGGCGCTGCGGGCGCTGCCGCGTCGGCTTCATGAACCCGCGCTACAGCGACGGCGCCCTGGCCGAGTACTACGCCGGCTACGCCACCGAAGCGGCCATGGAGAGCCAGGCCCTGGAGCGGCGCCGGCTGCGCAAGCGCGCCTCCGTGGCGCGCCTTTCCAGCGCAGCCTCGCGGGGTCGCTTCCTCTCGGTGGGGGCGTGGGACGGGCTGGAGGTGCGCCTCGCGGCGGACCACGGTTTCGAGGCCGAGGGCTTCGATGTCGATCCAGAGGCCACGGGGCGCGTGGCGGCCGAGCTCGGCCGCCCGATCCACTGCGGCGATTTCCTCGACGACGGCTGGCTGCCCCGCGACCTGTTCCCCGCGGGTCGGCCGGCGCCGGGTTACGGCTACGCCGCGCTGATGCTCGACCAGGTGCTCGAGCACCCCAAACAGCCGGGCCGCTACCTGGCGCGGGCCGCCAGCCTGCTGGCGCCGGGCGGGGTGCTGTACCTGGGCGTGCCCAACCTGGGCTCGCTCAGCAACCGGCTCAAGTCCCTGCGCGATCGCGCCGGCCTGTCCAGTCAGCGCCGGCGCGGCAAGCACTTCGACTCCTGGCACCACCTGACCTACTTCTGCCCGGCCAGCCTGGCCTACGGCATCCGCGAGGTGGCCGGGCTCGAGCTCCTGACCCTGGCCGGCGAGCCCGATCCCGAGGACGGACGGCTGGTGGCGCGCGCCAAGTCTCTGGTGCCGGCCCTGGAATCGACCATCTACGCCCTGGCGCGCAAGCGGGCATGAGCGCCTCCGCCCCCGCGCGCCGCGGCCCGGGCCCGGGCGCCCCGCTTTCGGCCTGCATCATCTCGTTCCAGGAGGAGGACCGCATCGCCACCGCGCTCCAGAGCCTGTGGTTCTGCGACGAGATCCTGGTGGTCGATTCCCACTCGACCGACCGCACGCGCTCGATCGCCGCCGAGCACGGGGCGCGCGTGATCGAACGCGATTGGCCCGGGCACGTGGCCCAGAAGGAGTTCGCCATCCGCGCCGCGCGCCACGATTGGGTGCTGTGCCTCGACTGCGACGAAGAGCTCTCGCCCGAGCTCAGCGCCGAGATTCTGGCCCTCAAGGCGGGCGGATTCGCCGGGGCCGACGGCTTCCGCTTCCCGCGCTGCGCCGAGTACTTCGGGGTCTGGATCCGCCGGGGCGGCTGGTACCCCGACCGGCAGTTGCGCCTGTTCGACCGGCGCAAGGGGCGCTGGGGCGGCATCAATCCCCACGACAAGGTTCTGCTCGAATCGAAGCCGCGCCTGTTGCGCGGCGAGCTGCTGCACCGGCCCTATCGGAACTTCCGGGAGCAGCTCGACACCCTGGACAAGTACACCACGATCGGTGCCAGCGAGCGCTTTCAGCGCGGCATCCGCGCCCGGCCCCTGGACCTGGTGGTGCATCCCCTGGCCTACTTCGTCCGGTTCTATTTCTTGAAGCGCGGCTTCCTGGACGGCTGGCGCGGGCTGCTGCTGGCCGGGCTGATGGCCCATTACGGATTGCTCAAGTACGCCAAGCTGCTGATCCTGCAGAAGGCGGGTAGCCTGGACCAGCCGGCGCGCGCGCCGGCGCTGCCGACCCCGGCTCCGCCCCCGCGCGCTCCTTGAACCCGCTCCGGCCGCGCGGCCCCGCCCCCGCCCGCCGTTCCCCCCAGGACCTCCCGCCCCCCCGCGCATGACCCGCCTCGGCTTCGTGATCGACCACGCCAAGTGCATCGGCTGCCACGCCTGCACGGTGGCCTGCAAGGCCGAGAACCACGTGCCGCTGGGCAAGTTCCGCACCTGGGTCAAGTACACGGAGGCCGGCCAGTTCCCGGCGGTCAAGCGCTCCTTCGCGGTGCTGCGCTGCAACCAATGCAGCGATGCGCCCTGCATGACGATCTGCCCGACCAGCGCCCTGTTCAAGCGCCACGACGGCATCGTCGACCTGGACAGCGAGAACTGCATCGGCTGCAAGAGCTGCATGCAGGCCTGCCCCTACGACGCCCTGTACATCGACGAGGAGCACGGCACCGCCGAGAAGTGCCACTTCTGCGCCCACCGCACCGAACTCGGCCTGGCGCCCGCCTGCGCCGTGGTCTGCCCGACCGAAGCGATCATCCCCGGGGACTTCGATGATCCCGATTCGGTCGTCTCGCGGCTGAAGGCCCGCGGCGACCTGACCGCCCGCAAGGAAGAGGCCGGGACCCGGCCCAACGTCTGGTACCGCGAGGCCGATCCGGCCGGCCTGCAGCCGACCACCACCAACGCCGCCGGCGGTTATCTGTGGGCCAACCAGATCCCCGGCGATCCCCTGGATGCGGAGCGGTTCCTGGCCGAGGCCGAACAGCACAGCGCGCGCACGGTCTACGACGTGGACCACAAGACCTGGTGGGGCGCGCGGGTCTCCGCCTACCTGCTGACCAAATCGATGTCGGCGGGCCTGGCCCTGGCGCCGCTCTTGGCCTTCGACGCAGAGAGCGGCCGTCTGCCCGAGGGCCTGGCGCTGCTCTCGCCGCTGCTCTCGCTGCTGTTCCTGGCGATCACCGGCGTGCTGCTGGTCACCGACCTGAAGCGCCCCGATCGCGTGCTGCTGATGCTCACGCGCCCCAACTGGGATTCCTGGCTGATCAAAGGCAGCCTGGCGCTCTTGGCCCACGGCGCTGCCCAGGGTCTGTGGCTCTTGATCGGCGTGCTGGGCATCAGTCCCGGCGCGGCCCTGGGCGGGCTCTTGGCTGCCTTCGGCGGGCTCTCGGCCCTGGCGGCGGCGGTCTACACGGCCTGGCTGTTCCGTCAAGCCAAGGGGCGCGTGCTGTGGATGAAGCGCGGCCTCGAGCTGGACTTGGCCCTGCAGGCGCTGCTGGCGGGCGGCGCCACCTGCGCCTTCCTGGCCCCCGCGCTGGGCCTGGCCCTGCAGCCCTTCGCGGCCCTGACGGCCGCAGCCGCCCTGGGCCTCTTGGCGCTCTCGTTCGCCGAGCCCAAGCTCTCGCCGCCGGGCCGCGAGGTGGAGTTCGCCCGCGCCGTGGCTCTGCTGCACCGCGGTCCCTTCGCCAGCGCCCATCGCGGGGCCCTGTGTGCCCTCGGCGTCAGCGCCGCCCTGGGACTGGCCGGGCTGCTGTGGACTCCCGGCCTGCTCCTGGCCACGGGCCTCGGCTTGCTGCTGCTGGCGGGCGCCGCCACGGCCCTGGCGCTGCTCGAAACCAGCTTCGTCCGCGCCGGTCAGGCCCTGCCGATCAGTTGAACCGCCATGTCTGACGCCCAGCCCCGCTCGGAAGCCGCTTCGAAGCCGGCGCCCGCCCCCGCCGCCCAGCCGCGCCGCGATTCTCCCTGGGAACTCGCCATCGGCCCGCCCCCCGAGCATTGGGATGACTGGGTCGAATACGACTCGCGCGCCTGGCCGCGCAAGCTCGAGCGCCACTACCGGATCGTACCCACGATCTGCTTCAACTGCGAATCGGCCTGCGGTCTGCTGGCCTTCGTCGACAAGCAGAGCGGCCAGGTCGAGAAGTTCGAGGGCAATCCGGTGCACCCCGGCTCGCGCGGCCGCACGTGTGCCAAGGGGCCCGCCACGATCAACCAAATCCAGGACCAGGAGCGCATCCTGAAGCCGCTCAAGCGCAGCGGGCCGCGCGGCTCCGGGCGCTTCGAGGAGGTGACCTGGGAAGCGGTGCTGAGCGACCTGGGCGCGCGCATCCGGGCCGCGATCCTGGCCGAGCGCCGCCACGGCGTGATGTACCACGTGGGGCGCCCGGGCGAGGACCACTTCCTGCAGCGCCTGCTGCAGGCCTGGGGCTTCGACGGCTACAACAGCCACACCAACGTGTGCAGCGCTTCGGCGCGCACGGGCATGGCCCTGTGGTGCGGCGCCGACCGCCCCTCGCCGGACTACGCCGAAACGCGCTTCATGCTGTTGCTCTCGGCGCACCTCGAGACCGGGCACTACTTCAATCCCCACGCCCAGCGCATCGTCGAGGCCAAGGAACGCGGCGTCAAAATGGCCGTGATCGACGCGCGCCTCTCCAACACCGCCAGCCGCGCGGACCATTGGATCGCCACTTGGCCGGGCAGCGAGGCGGCGCTGCTCCTGGGCGTGGCCCGCGAGCTGCTGGAATCGGGGCGCATCGACCGCGAATTCGTGGGCACCTGGGTCAACTGGCAGGCCTCCCTGGAGGCTCTGGCGCCCGGCGAGCCCCGCACCCTGGAAGCCTTCATCGGCCTGCTCAAGCGGCGCTATGCGCGCTACACGCCCGAGTACGTCGCAGCGGAGTGCCGCGTCGATGCCGGCGTGGTCAAGCTGCTGGCGGACGAGATCGCGGCCGCCGGATCGCGCTTTTCGAGCCACCTGTGGCGCAACGCCGCCAGCGGCAACCTGGGGGGCTGGCAGGTCCAGCGCGCCCTGATCCTGCTGCACGTGCTCTCGGGCTCCCTGGGCACGCCGGGCGGCGTCAACCTGAACGGCTGGGACAAGCAGAAGACCGGACCCAAGGACAACCCGCCGGCCCTCGGGCAGTGGAACGAACTGATCTGGCCGCGCGAATGGCCCCTGTCCCACTACGAGATGAGCTTCCTCTTGCCCTACCTCCTGGAGGATCAGGGCAAGTCGCTCGACGTCTACTTCACCCGCGTCTACAACCCGGTCTGGACCAACCCCGACGGCGGCGCCTGGATCGCCATGTTCGAGCATCCAGAGCGCATCGGCTGCCATGTGGCGCTGACGCCGATCTGGAGCGAGACCGCCCAGTGGGCCGACTACGTGCTGCCCATGGGGCTCGCCTCCGAGCGCCACGACGTGATGAGCCAGGAGACCCACGCGGGCACCTGGATCGGCTTCCGCCAGCCGGTGGGGCGCGAATTCAAGCGCCTCGAAGGGCAGGACCCGGGCCAGACCCTGGGCAGCAACCCGGGCGAGGTCTGGGAGGAGGCCGAGTTCTGGGTCGCGCTGACCCACCGGATCGACCCGGACGGCTCGCTCGGCATCCGGCGCTGGTACGAATCCAAGGCGCGCCCGGGCCAGCCGATCTCGATGGACGAGTACTTCGGCGGGCTGTTCGAGAACGTTCCCGGGCTGCCGGAGGCCGCGCGCGCCGCCGGCCAGACGCCGCTCGAATTCATGCGCCGGCGCGGCGCCTTCGAGGTGCCCTACGGCGGCCAGGAGCGCTACGCCGAGCCGGTCGCCCCGGCGGAGGCCGCCCGCGGCGCGGGCCTGGCGCTGCCGGACGGCCGGCGCGTCAAGGGCTTCGCCACGCCCTCCAAGAAACTCGAGTGGTTCTCGCCGACCCTGGCCGAATGGGGCTTCCCGGGCTCGGCCACCCCCGAATACGAGCAGAGCCACGTGCACTGGAGCCGGATCGACTTCACCCAGGGCGAGCGCTGCCTGCTGCCGACCTTCCGCTTGCCGACCCTGATCCACACGCGCTCGGGCAACGCCAAGTGGCTGCAGGAGATCAGCCACACCAACCCGCTCTGGATCCATCCGGAGGACGCCCGTCTGCTGGGTATCCAGAACGGCGCGCTTGCCAAGGTGGCCACGGAGATCGGCCATTTCGTGCTGCGCGCCTGGGAGACCGACGGCATCCGCCCCGGCGTGGTGGCCTGCTCGCACCATGTGGGCCGCTGGCGTCTGTTCCGCGAGATCGGCGGCCAACAGCAGGCCTCGGCGCTGGTCGAACTGCGGCGCGAGGGTGAGCTCTTGACCATGCGCCAGAAGCAGGGCGCTGGGCCCTACGCTTCCTTCGATCCCGACAGCGAGCGCGTCTGGTGGAAGGAGGTCGGCGTCAACCAAAACCTGACCTTCCCGGTCCAGCCGGACCCGGTCAGCGGCATGCACTGCTGGCACCAGAAGGTGCGCGTGACGCCGGCGGGCCCGGACGATCGCTACGGCGACATCCAGGTCGACCTGGCCAAATCGCGCGCCGTCTACGAGCGCTGGCGCGCCCTGGCCAAACCGGCCCCGGGCCCCGGCGGCCTGCGCCGCCCCCTGTGGCTCAACCGCCCCCTGCACCCGACCGAAGCGGCCTACCGGCTGTGATTCCTGGGCCCAAGCGCAGCTCTGCCAGCGCGCTCGAGGGTCTCGGCCAACGTTCAGGTTCTCTTGCCCCCATCGCGCGGCGCGGGCCGCGCGAGGCTGGGGTTCCTGATGCTGGTCCGTGCCCATTACTGGCCGGCGCGGAGCAGGTCTGAGCCGGTGACGATCATCGCGCTCCGAGCGCGGATCGACTCCAAGCCACTTGGGCGTACGCAGCTTTCGCGTTCGAATGGCCAGCACAGCCGGCGCCACCTCCGGAGGGAAACCCGCCTGGGCCCTACGGGCGTTCTCGCTTGGCCCCACCCGGGAGTGTCGGCTCGCGCCAGCGTCAGGGCTTGCAACGAGGGATCGAATGCCCGCGTTCCCGAGCCAACCAGATGGCGCTCCCCGCAGTGAGCTATGCGTGCGAGCACATTTTGGCTTTTGGGAAGCTCTTGAAGAGAGGAGCGCAGAGCCACGCGGTTTCACGATTCCACACCCAAGCCCCTCGGGCGAAAATCGCTGAACGGCCCGCGAACGTTCCGGTCTCACAATTTCTGGCTTAGGCTTCAGTCTCGGGGGGCGGCTCCCAACGCCGAGGGCTGGCCAACGAGGGTCCCAAGCATGGCTTTCCGGAATTCCACCTTGACAGCCCGCGCCGAGTCGCGGAGCTTCGCCCTGAGGCAAGCGTTCGTCCTCGCTCTACGCTCTCCGCCCAGCTCCGCCTCCTTCGCCCCAGCTCCGCAGGGGATTCCAACCTCGCCAAAAACGATGAAGTACGCTCTCTGGCTCTCTGGCTCTCTGGCTCGCTCGAGCCCGGCAGGTTGAGCGCCTGGCCTGCTGAGCCGATGCATCCGCGCCCCAGCGCGTCAACGACCTGTTCCCCCGGCTATGGCTTCATGACTTTGCCCGGCATCTGCCCGGGCTGTTCGGTTTCCTTTGCGTATTTCCTGGGGGGCTCCTTTGAAGACTGCGAAGGCTGCTGGGGTGTGCTCGAGCTGACCCTGAATTGCAGTGGGGTGCTGATCTCGGGCGATCTGACGCATAGCGGTGCTTGCAGCACGGGCACCAATCGGGTGCGGATCGACTGCCCCTTGTACCCAGGGAGCGAGAATTGGATTGCGGTTGCCGAGGTGGTCTGCAAGGACTGTGGTGAGTGAACCGACTCGGCGCGGTTGCGATACAGATCGCGTCGCGCCTGTCTCGCGCTTTCGTTCCCTCTCGGTTTTGCGAGCCGAGTTCCCTCGATCTCAGCCGGCCCATGCCATGAATACGCTCGCCAGAATAGGCCACCCGAGAAGGGGCCAAGTCACCACCTGGGTCCTGTTTATCCTCATCCTTGGAGGCCTCACGCTGTGGTTTCTGCTGCGCGCCGATCGGGGCCAACCCCAGGGCGGAGACGGCGCTCGAGCTCTGCCTTCTGCCGGGAGCCGCTCGCCTGGAACTGCACTCGCCCGCCTCGAGTCGCCTGCAGACCCTGCGGATGGCCGTGTGGCTGCTCCCGATGGGTCCGAAGGCATCGCGGACGCCGCAGGGTCGGAGCCAGGGGGCGAGGGGACGGAATCGCCGGCGGACGAAAAGGAGGCCGAGGCCGCCCAGTTCGCGGCCAAGTATGCGGGCCTGACCCGCGGCCAATTGCAGCTCCGCATGGATGCGGTCCTCGCCCAATCGAAGCGAGAAATCCGTCAAGCCGCGGACGCGCTGCTGGCGGCGGGGCGCTTCGAGATCCGGGAAGGAGAGCTCGATCCCGATACCGGCGGCTACTGGTTCCGGGGCAGCGGCCGGGAAAACCTCCACATACTCTATGGGGTCGAAGGGGACAGCAGCCGGATGAAGCGGGTCGAGATGTCGCCCACAGAATTTCCGGAGCTCTACCGTTTCAAGAGCGAGCTCGATTGGCTGGCCTACGCGATATTCAAGTCGCACTAGGCAGGGAGCTGGACCAACACTCTCGGTTCCGAGACTTCCCGGGCCCGCTTTTTCCCGCGTTGGACTGGGCGATCCAGCTCGGCGGGCCCCAGCCGCGGCTTCGGGGCTAGGAGCAGGCCCGCTCCTGCTCGACAGAATGCAACACGGCTCCCCGACTTCGACTCGGACCTTGCGAGCGCCTATGCCTGCATCTGGGGTGCAAGCCGTGCTGCCCGTGAGACGCCTTCTGGAAGGAACTCGTCCCATGAACTCCATGCTTTCTTCTGCGGGGCGAGGCTCCCTGCGACCCCTGTTCGGTATCGTGGGCCTGTTGCTGGTCGGCGCGCTCGTGGGATACGCCGTGCGGCCGGGGTCCCGAGAAGGGCAGACGCCAGAGGCGGCTGTGCCTGACGACCTGGGTTTCGGCAGCGCGGCGCTGAGCCGGGCCCCTCTGATCCCTGAAACCTTGCGGGCCCCGGTCGACTCGGGAGCCGCGGACGGCGAGAACGGCAAGAGCGAGCCGCCCCGCGCCGAGCCCGTGGTCGGGGCCTGGTTCCCGACCCCGCCGGATCGCGACCTGGGCGACATGATGACCTCGGAGGTATTGGCGGCCTATTACGGTTCTGAATTCCCCAAAGCCTTGGAGGACATGGGGGGCTTGGCCAACAAGCTGTACCAGTTCGACAACTGGATGCGCGAGCCTGGCCACCGGCTCGGGGAGGCCGGCCCCTCCCTGGAGGCCATCAAGCGCATGATGATCGAGCGCTGCAACAAGCGGGACCTCCTGTTCGGCACCGTGTTCGAGGACGGCTGGGTGCCCCAGGCGATCTACAGCGCCACCGATTTCACCGGTTCCCTCAACCGCGTGCTGGCCGACCATGCGGTCGCCCACGGGAAACCGAAGGCCCACCTGCCTTTCAAGAAGCAGGAGGAATCCCGGGCCCGGATCGAGGAGCTGTGTCGCCCCAGGGCGCTGCTGATCGACGAGCTCGTGGCCAAGGTCCGCGAATGCGTGACCAGGGACCTCGAAACGGTCTCGCTGACGCAGCAGCCGGCCGTGGGTTCCATGCACGTGGGGGTCCTGAACTGGGTGCCCAAGGCGGTCCGCGAGCGCAGGGATCTCCAACCGAGCCGCTGGTGGTTCTCGACCATGGGGCAGGGTGGGCCGCGCAGCAGCTATCTCGGCCACTACATCGCCTTGGCGACGGATTTTCCCGAGTGCAACGCCGTGATCCAGCAGATCCTCGCGGCCGAGAGCAGCCTGGAAGCGGCCCTGGCCGCCGAAAAGCAGTGGTGGCTCGACAACTGCGAGTGGAAGGACGCTTGAGCGGGGCCTTTCGGCCCTGAAGTCCGCCAGCCGCTCCCTGACCCGCCGGCAGGCGCGTCGTCCGAGCCCTTCGGACGGCCTGCCTGCCGGCCCCGGCCCGCGTCCAGCGCAGAGGGCGGGTTGCGTTGATCCGTCCGCCGCCGAGCTCGGCTGCCGCGCTCGGCTGCCGGCCGGCGTCGAGGGCCCCAGCCGCTGCGGCGCAGGGTCGCGCGGCCTTTGGGCCCGCACAGACCAAGCGGGGTCCGATTTCCAGAACCACCTTGACGAGCGTGGACCATCCGCCGACGCTCTATAGGACTCCAGGGAGTTTGCGGTCCCTGGATTGCTCGCTCAGGCTGCGGTCCGATCGATAGCCAACAAACTCGATAGCCAATAAATTCTGACGCTGCTCGCGTCTGCAACGCTGCACACCTGGTCGAATCTGCTGCTCGGTTTTCTGCTGCTCGGCGGGTTGGCCGCGGGGCTGGAAGCGCTGGGGCCCGGCCTTGCTCCGGAGGCGGCCAACGCAGAGCCCGCCGAGGCGCCCGCTGGACCGAAGCAGACCGAGCTGGGCGCGGCCAATCCGGATCTGCCCGCCAGGCTGCGCATCGGCGTGGCCCTGATCTGGCAGCCCGCGACCTTGGCCCGACGTCAGCTCGAGCATCCGAGCCGCTGGTGGATCACGCTCTCGGGCGAAGGGGGCCCGCGCAGCGCCTACCTGGGGGCTTACTTCGCGCTGCTGACCGACTTCCCCGAGTGCCGGAGTATGATCAATCGGATCCTGGAGGTCGAAGCCCGCCTCCAGCAGACGCCTGGCTTCGCCTGAGGCGCCGGACAGGCGATCCCGCAGCTAAACGCCACGGGTCGGCGGCGGGCCGGCCCCGCAGATCACAGCGGCCGGCGGGCGCGCAGGATCGTGGTGCGGCCGAGCAGCAGGTCGAGGCCGTCCTGGGCCTCGAGCCAGGGCTTGTTCTGGGCCCACTTCTGCGGGTGGCGCTGGGTCAGGCGCAGGCGGTGGTAGAGGCTGCCGAGCAGCAGCAGCGGCGCCAGCAGGAGCCCCACGAGGGCGGCGCCGGTCTTCCTGCGGTCGGTGAACAGCTCGATCTCGGTGAAGCCGGCGCGGTAGGCCGAGAGGCACAGGAAGTACGGCGAGATCGGCAGGATGTGGCCCGAGGTGAAGCGCGGGTCGCTCTCCGAGAGGGGCAGGGGATCGAACAGGGTGGGGAAGCCGAACACCAGGTTGCGCAGGCGCGCCTGCAGGTGCAGGGTGTTCGGCGTGGTGACGATCACCGTGGCGCCCGGTTTGGCCAGGCGGAACAGCTCGCGCAGGAACTGAAACGAGTTCTCGAGGTGCTCGATGACTTCGATCGAAACGACCGCGTCGAAGGCTTGATCCGGGAACGGCGCGCTGCCGTTGTCGCCGGCCTGGGCGCACTGCAGGCCGGGGGCTTCGAAGTCGGCGGGGAACAGGTCGCAGGCCGACAGGTGGTCTGCGGGCGAGAGCCCCAGCCCGGACAAGCCGCGGGACACCTGCCCGAGGAAGTAGCCCCGCCCGGCGCCCACGTCGCACAGGCGCGCCTTGGACCAGTCCAGGTCCGGCAGCAATTCGGCCACGCGGCGGTTGGTGGCCACCGCGGAGCGGCTGGTGGCCGGTCCGCTTTCCGGACCGGCGGCGTCGAGGGCTCTGATCAGGCGGGTCATGGCGCGCGGCGCAAGCTAGCGCACCGCGCAGCGCCTTGGTCCGTCGATCCAGCAGCTTCCGAAGGCCCCGGCCGCGGGCTGCCCGATCCCGGGGCTGCGAGCGGGCTCCGCTCCGTCCCCGGCCCGCGCCCATGGCCTGTGTCGGGGTTGCAGCGCCGCCGGCCTGGACGATCGCTCGCCCGGGCGGCGGCGCGACCGGGCAGCTCCCCCCGGTCGGCCGGCCGCGCTCCGCCCCGGTCCCTAGCCCCTGGGCCGAGCTGGGGCGGGCCCTCGCGCCCAAGCCGGCGCGAGCACGAGCGCCGTGCCCCGAGACGCGGGAACGGCGCTCCTCGCCCCCGCGCGGCGGCGTTGGTCGCGCGGCCGACCGGTACACTCGGACGGAATGTCCGTGCGTCCCGAGAGGTCGAGCAGCGCTCCTTTGCCGAGGGCTGCGCCAGGCCTGGCGTCCTGGACGCGGCTCGCGCTGCCGGCGCTGCTGGCGCTGGTCCTGGCCGCCTGCGCTCCAGGCGGGGGGGACCTGCCCCTCGATCGCGAAGCCTTCGCGCGGCGGCTGCTGAGCGCGCCCGAGGTCGAGGTCAGCGCGCCGGCTGCGTGGGCGGACGCGGCGGCGAAAGTCGTGGCGCGGCTGGCGGCCTCGGCCGGCCCCCGGCCGGTGGCGACCCTGTTGGGGGCGGGCCGGCCCGAGCTGCCGCGGCTGGTGCTGGCCCCCGCGGACCATGGGCTGGTGCGGCTGGCCCTCGGGCCCTACGGCTTCCAGCCGCTGCCGGGGGTCGGTTTCGTGCTGGCCGGGAGACGCTGCGTGTCGCCGCGCGATGCGCTGGTGGCCGTGCTGCGCGATCCCGAGCGGCCGGGCCGGCCCTTGACCCTGTGCGTGGCCAACGACGGCGCGGCCTTCGCCGAAGGCCTGGCCAGCCAGCGCCTGGGGCTCGAGCCGGGGCTGACTTTGATCCGCGGGGGCGAGCTGGAGGCGCGCTTCGCGCTGGCCGACCAGGCCCCGCGGCTGCGGCTCCAGCTGGATCTGGCGCCGGAACGCGCCCGCACGGCCCAGGAAGCCGCGCGCCTCGAGCGCCAGGGCTTCAGCGCCTACGTGCCGCTCGAGCCGGCCCTCGAGGCGCGCTTCGAGTCCGCCCTGCGGCGCACCGAACGCGCGCTCGAGCGCCTGGCGGAGCTGGGCGTGCCGGCGCCGCCCAGCCCGCCGCCGCTGTTCTTGCATTCCGCCGGGGACGCGCTGTTGCGGCTGTTCGGGGAGGTGGCGTTCGTGCAGCGTTCCCCGGGCTCGCCCTATGTGCACGCCTGGGTCCTGCCGGCCGCGCCTTTCGACGACGGCGGCGCCGGCTACGCGGCGGAGTGGGCCAGCCGGTCCCTGGGGCCCGCGGCGGCGGCTTGGATCGACGAGGCCCTGGGCGCGTTGGTGGCGGGCGAGCGCGGCGAGGTCTGCGGGGCCGACCTGGAAGGGATCGGTGCCGCGGCCCTGCGCGCGGGT
>JBILNK010000038.1:0-27740 GCA_044375105.1 Planctomycetota bacterium | reverse complement strand
TGCGGACATCCGGCCGGTGGGGGGGGAGAACTCCGCTGGAGTCCTCGCCCGAGCGGATGCGGACTCCTCGGTCAGCTCTCTGAGCAGAGCCACGGGCCTCTTTCGGCCGGCCCGCTTGACCGGATCGGCGTACCCAGGGGAATCCCGGGGGCAACGGGAGCTACCATCCGAGGGCATGCACGCCTTCCCGAGCCCAGATGTCCGCGGATTGTGTCGGGAAGGCACTGCGCAGGCCCGGGCGATCCATGCAGGCCTCTCTGAGCCCAGCGGGCGGAGCGAGCCCTGGCGATGAGCCGCGACCTCGCCGATTCGCTGGGCGCCGAGCGCCCCGAACTCGATCCGAGCGCCCGCGGCGCACGGCCCGAGCCTGACGCCCTGCAACGGCCCGAGCTGCGCCGCCGCGCGCCGCCGCGACTGCCGGGCGGGATCGATCCGCCCGCTGCGCTGCCCGATCCGGAGTTCTCGAGCGCCGCCTTGGCCCTGCTCGAACGACGCTACCTGCTGCGCGATGGGGCCGGCCAGTCCGTCGAGTCCCCGCGCCAAGCACTCTGGCGCGTGGCCGCCCACGTGGCCAGCGGCGAACTCGACCAACCCGGCGGCGACCAGGCCACCGCCGAGGCCCTGGCGCGCGAGTTCTACCTGGCCATGGCGCGGCGCACGTTCCTGCCGAGCAGCCCGATCCTGGCCAACGCGGGCACCCGCACGCCGATGCTGGCGGCGTGCTTCGTGCTGCCGCTCGAGGATTCGATCGATTCGATCTACGCGAGCTTGCACAAGGCCGCCTGCCTGCACGCCCACGGCGGCGGCACGGGCTTCGATTTCTCGCCGCTCTCGCCGCGCGGCCGGCCGCTCTCCCGCGGAGGCCGCGCCGAAGGTCCGCTGCGCTTCATCGAAGCCTACGGCGCCGCGACGCTGGCGCCCTCGCCGGGCGCTTTCCGCGGCGGCGCCAACATGGCCGTGCTGCGCGTCGACCATCCGGACATCCTGGAATTCATCCACGCCAAGGACACCCCCGGTCGACTGCCCAACTTCAACCTGTCCGTGGCCCTGTCCGAGCGCTTCCTGCGCCAGCTCGCCGAAGCCCCGGACAGCGCGCACAGCGTGCGCCATCCCCGCGACGGCGCCGAGCAGCCGCTGCGCCGCGGGGATCGCCCCTGCAGCGTCGCCGAACTTTGGCAGGAGCTGTGCCAAGCGGCCCACCGCCACGGCGAGCCGGGGCTGTTCTTCGTCGACCGCGCCAACGCCGCCGATCCCGTGCCCTCCCTGGGCCCGATCGCGGCCACCAATCCCTGCGGCGAGCAGCCCCTGCGACCCCACGAGTCATGTCTGCTGGCCTCGATCAACCTGGCGCGGCTGGTGCGCGGGAGCGGGCCGTCCGCGGACCTCGATTGGGCCGAGCTGGCCCGGCTGACGCGCCTGGGGGTGCGCTTCCTCGACGACGCCCTCGAGGTCGCCTGGTGGCCCAGCCCGGAGCTTGCGGCGGCCGCGCGCGCCTCGCGTCGCATCGGCCTGGGCGTGATGGGCTGGGCCGACGCCCTGTTCGAGCTGGGCCTGCCCTACGACAGCGAAGAAGCCTGCGCCCTGGGCGGCCAGGTGATGCGCTTGATCGCCGCCGAAGCCCGGGCTGCCAGCGCCCTGCTGGCGGAGCAGCGCGGCTCGTTCCCGGCCTATCCCGGCTCGCGCTTCGACCGCGAAGGCCTGCCGATGCGCAACAGCCATCGCACCAGCCTGGCGCCCACCGGCGCCCTGTCGATCCTGGCGGGCTGCAGCCCCGGCATCGAACCGGCCTATGCCCTGGCCTTCCAGCGCCGCATCGCCGCGGGGCCGGGCGCGCCAACGCTGCTGGTCAGCGAGGTCGATCCGGCTTTCGAGCGCGCCGCCCGCGCGGCCGGGGTCTGGTCCGAGGCCCTGCTGCAGAGCCTGCTCACCCGGCCGGGGCTCTCCGGCTTGCCCGGCCTGCCCGCGGCGCTGCGCGAGGTCTTCGTGACCGCCCGCGAGATCGCGCCGCGCTGGCACCTGGCCATGCAGGCCGCGTTCCAAGAGCACACCGACGCCGCGATCTCCAAGACGATCCTGCTGCCCGCCGGCGCCGGTCCCGAGCAGGTGCGGCTGGTGTTCGATCTGGCGGCGCGCAGCGGGGTGATCGGCCTGACCTGCTATCGCGACGGCTCGCGCAGCGAGCAGCCGCTGCGGGCGCCGGCCGGCGAGCCCGTGCCGGTGAACCTGCCCGGGATCATGCCTTCGCTGCGCGTGCGCGAGGAAACTGCTGCGGGCGTGCTGGCCCTCGAGGTGGCCTTCGATGCGGTCAACGGCTGTGAGCGCGAGATCTCGGCGCGCCTCGAGCGCGGCAGCGAATCGAGCAACGCGGAGCTGGCAGCCCTGTGCGCCCTGTTCAGCCTGTGGCTGCGCGCCGGGGGCCGCTTCGACACGGCGCTCGAGCACCTTTCGGTCAACGCGGCGCCGCGGGGCTCCCTAGCGCAGGGGCTAGAGCAGGCCCTGCGCCGGTATCAAAGCGTGCGCAGCGCGCGCGGCCAGTCGCAGAGCCCTGCGGCGACCCTCGCCGCGGCCCCGGGACCCGATCGCTGCTTCGGTCCCTGCCCGTTGTGCCAGACGCCGTTGCCGGCCAACGCGAGCTGCCCGGACTGTGCCGAGTGCGGCTGGTCGCCCTGCTGAGCCGATCCGCGCGCTGCACTTCGGATCCCCCTTGGCCCAGGGGCGCGCATCGTTGCGCATCGGCGCTGCTCTGCCGGCGCTGACCGCTGGTGCCAAGCAGGGCGGCCCGCCTCGCTGGCCGGAACCTGCGGCCTAGGCCCCACGCAATCCATCCAGGGAGGGCACGCGCTGAGGCTTGGGCGCGCCGCGTGGGGAGCACCTCACACATGCGAGCATCTCGCTCGGGGACCCTGCGGGCGCGGCGACCCGCTGGGGCAGGTGCCTCGGCGTGCCCTGTGGAGCGGCCCCCCGCGAGCCGCGCGGAATAACGCTTGACGGCCGAGGCCCCCTGCAATTACAGATCGTTCATGCCGGAAGCCAAAAAGCTGCTCGAAAACAACCTCCTCTGGTCGCAGCGCATGCGCGAGCGGGACGCGCAGTTCTTCGAGCGCCTGACCGGACAGCAGCGGCCCAAGTTCCTATGGATTGGCTGTTCGGACAGCCGCGTGCCGGCCAACGAGATCGTCGGTCTGGCGCCAGGCGAGATCTTCGTGCATCGCAACATCGCCAACCTGGTGGTGCATTCCGATCTCAATTGCCTCTCGGCGATCAACTTCGCCATCGAGAGCCTGGGCGTGAACCACGTGATCGTGTGCGGCCACTACGGCTGCGGCGGCGTCGAGGCCGTGCGCACCCAGAAACGCCTCGGATTGGTCGACAACTGGCTGCGCCACATCCAGGACGTCACGATCCAGCATCGCACGCGCCTGGCGATGTTCAGCGATCCGGACACTCAATGGGAGCGCCTGGTCGAGTTCAACCTGATCGAACAGGTCGCCAACGTGGCGCGCTCGTCGGTGGTTCAGGAAGCCTGGGCCGCAGGCAAGCGCCTGGCCGTACACGGCTGGGTCTACAGCCTCTCCGACGGCATCCTGCACGACCTGGGCATGACCATCCGCAAGCCCGAGGACCTGTGGCCCAGTTACGAGCTCGCCGTGGGCCTGGCCTCCCGCCCCCCGGGCATTCCGATCGACTTCCGCGGCCCGACCGCCATCGGCCAGCTCGAGCCCGAGCCCCTGAGCTGACAACCCGAGCAAGGCTCGACTCGGTTTGCGCCCGAGCGGCCAGATCGTCCGATGCGCAGGCCCTCGAGCGGCGCTCTGCCACGCTAGGCGCGAGGCTGCTCTTCCGGGCGTGTGGATCGAGAGGGGCCGCTGCGCAGGTTCCACGGGAATCTGCGCAGATCCGCTGCTGGCTTGCGCTCAGGGCCGCTTGAACTTGTCGAAGAAGTTGGGGGCTTGGGGCGCGCCGGTGACGCTGCGCGGGGGCGTGGGGCGGGCGCCGGGGGCGGCGCTGGGCGGGCTGCTCGGCAGGGCCGGGCGCGGGCTGGCGCCGGCGGTCGGGCGCGGCGAGCCGTGGGGCAGGCCGCCGCCGGCCGGATCGTCGGCCTGCTCGGCGCCGGGCGCGTTGACCTTGATGCCGGCGGCGCGGCATTGCTTGAGGAAATCGTCCTTGACGACGCACTTGATGTAGGCCTCGTTGGCGTCGACCTTGCCTGCCTGGACCAGCTCGATCAGGGCGTCGTTGAGGAGCTTGCTGCCCAGCTTGCCGCCCATCTGCATCAGCGAGGGGATCTGGTGGGTCTTGCCTTCGCGGATGTTGGCCGAGACCGCGCTGTTGACCATCAAGAGCTCGAGCGCGGCCACCCGGCCACCGCCGATCTTCTTGCACAGGGTCTGGGCCACGACGCCCTTCAGCGAAGACGCCAGCATCGTGCGGATCTGGGCCTGACGCTCGCTGGGGAATTGGTCGATGATGCGGTCGACGGTGGTGGCCGCCGTCGAGGTGTGCAGGGTGCCGAAGACCAGGTGACCGGTTTCGGCGGTTTCGATCGCGATCTCGATCGTCTCGAGGTCGCGCATCTCGCCCACCAGCACGATGTCCGGGTCCTCGCGCAGGGCCGCGCGCAGGGCGCGCTTGAAGGAGTCCGTGTGGCGGCGCACCTCGCGCTGGTTCACCAGGCACTGCTTGGGCGGGTGCACGAATTCGATCGGGTCCTCGATCGTGATGATGTGGTCGCTGCGGTGGGTGTTGATGTAGTCGATCATCGCCGCCAGCGTGGTCGACTTGCCCGAGCCGGTCGGCCCGGTGACCAGCACCAGGCCCTTGGACAGGTGGCACAGGTCCAGCACCGACTTGGGCAGTCCGAGCTGCTCGGTGCTGAGGATCTGCGAGGGGATCACGCGGAACACGGCGCCCGAACCGCGATGGTCACAGAACAGGTTGACCCGGAAGCGGCCCACCTCCGGCAGCTCGTAGGCGAAGTCCGTGTCGTGGGTGGCCTCGAATTCGGCGCGATTGGCCTCGGGCGTGATCTCACCCAGGATCACCGTCATCTGCTTGGGGTTGATCGCGGGGCAGCCCTCGATCGGCACGATGTCGCCGTGCAGGCGCAGCATGGGCGCCATGTTGGAGGTCAGGTGCAGGTCGGAGGCGCCGCACTGCACCATGCGCTTGAACAGCGTGTCGATCCAGGCCATCGGAGCTCGAGGTGGGGGGAAACCGTCGACTTTTCCATCGGCCAAGGTCGCGCAGCGGCTGGAACCGGGGCGCTCGATTCCGCAGGCGACCCCGCCGCCCGGCCCCTCCGGCTCCCCGATCCCTGCCCCCGGCGCGATTCGGCGGCGCGGATCCCGAGGCGAGGCCGGCTGGGCTGGAAGACCTTTCCGGGCCTGGGCCGCGGCGCTCGAGCGATCCGGGCGGCAACCCTCCGCAGCGCGCCATGCCCTGCCGGGCCACAGGGCTTTGCCCGAGCCCGCTCCGGGGCATCCGCGCCGAGGCTTGTCGAAAGTCTTGGCGTCAGGGCCGCCGAGATCCAAGTGGGGGGACAGTCTAGAGGCGCATTCGGCCGAGCGAGTTCCGCGGCGGCGGCGGGCCCGCTTCGAGCTGCGGACCCGGCCCGCCCTCTGCCGGGCGAGCGCGGTGCGCCGCGCCAAAGCGCGCCTCAGCGCACCGCGTTGGGCGGCACGCCGCCGGCCTTGTAGGCTTCGATGCGCTTGATCGAGTTCTCGGGGAACACGATGGTCTCGTTGCGCTCGAAATAGAGCGTCGTGCCGTCCGGTCGGCGCAGCGACATGTTGGGGCCGTCCAGATCGAATTCCAGGGCGTACTCGCGCACCGTGCCCGCCGGCTCGAACTCGAGCCGCTGGTTCATGTTGGTGTGGCTGAGGATGCTGGAGGTCTGGAGGCGCAGCTCGTCCGAGATGCGCCAATGGTGCAGCCCGGCCTGGAATTCGAGCTTTTGGTCGAACAGGGTCGCCTCGAGCCGGTCGACGTGGCTGAAGAAGGCCAGCACGCGCTGTTCGACCAGCAGCGATGCCACCACGGCCGAGCGCGCGGGGTTGCGCACGGCGGGCTCGTAGCGCGTCAGGGTCCACAGGCCGCGCAGGCGCTCGGCAAGCTGCTCCTGCTGGATGGCGATCGCGCCCCGCGGGGACTCGGGGCTTGGCTCCTGGCGTGCCGCGCGCGGGCTTCCCGGGAACCAAAGGGCCGCGGCGAGGCCGAGCAGGGCCAGGGCAGGACGAGCGGAGGGCAGCTGGTGCATGGCGGGCGGGGCGTTAGAGATCGGCCTGGGGCTCTGCGCGGCGCCCCGGACCCCTAGGATAGGTGGCTGTCCGGCGCCCGCCGGTCACGGCCCCTGGACCCCGCCCATATCGGCGCCCCATGCCCGCCCGCCCTTTGCAGCTCCCCTCCGATTTCGCCCGGCCGCTGCGCTGGGCGCTGGCCTTGTCCCTGTGGCTGGGCCTCGTCCAAGGCGCCTGGGCCCAGTTCGGGGCTGGGAGCGACCCGGCCCGCGCGCGCCTCTACCACCGCATCGAAGGCACGGCCCTGCGCCTGGCGGTCGAGATCACCATCGAGCCGGGCTGGCACCTCTACCACACCGAGCTCGGGCCTCCGGACGCAGTGGGCAAGCCGCTGTCGATCCAGTTCGAAGCCCCCGGGGCGACCATCGGTGCGCCGCGGCTGCCGAGCCCCAAGCGCTACGAGCAGCCGGGCCTAGGCAAGGGCGGCGCCGACACCTGGATCTGGGGCTTCGAAGAGCGCCTGGTGATCCACGCGCTCGGGCAGCTCGATGCCGAAGCGGGCGAGATCGATCCGGAGGACATCCGCGTCCTGCTGAACGGCCTGACCTGCGAGGAATCGGGTTCCTGCGTGCCCTTCGAGAGCGACCAGGGCAGCCGCGGCCCGGGCGCGGAAGCGCTGTTCGCCGATTTCCCCGCGGATCTGAGCGCCGATCCGGCGGATGCGCGGCCCCAGGGGGATGGGCCGCTCGAAACTCTGGAGGACCTCGGGGCTTATGGGACCGCCGGCTCGGGATCCGCCACGGACCTGCACACGCCGGCCCACGACGACGCGTACTACGCCGCGGTCACCTGGGAGCACCTCGAGAGCCGCGAGGCGCCGGAGACCCGGGGCCTGTGGGGTTTCCTGCTGCTGGCCTTCGTTGCGGGGCTGATCCTCAACGTAATGCCCTGCGTGCTGCCGGTGATCTCGATCAAGGTGCTGTCCTTCGTGCAGCAGGCGGGCGAGGACAAGCGCCGCGTGCTGCACCTCGGTTTGGCCTTCGCAGCCGGCATCCTGGTGGTCTTCTGGGGCTTGGCGGGGGCCGCCATCGGCGCCGGCTTGAGCTGGGGCGAGCAATTCCAGAGCGCCAGCTTCCTGATCGTGATGATCGGCCTGGTATTCGCCTTCGCCCTGTCGATGTTCGGGGTCTACGAGATCGGCGTGCCGACCCAGGTCGGGGCCCTGGCGGGCCAGCGCCGTGAGGGGCTGGTCGACGCCTTCTTCAAGGGCGTGCTGGCCACCGTGCTGGCCACGCCCTGCTCTGGTCCCTTCTTGGGCTCGACCCTGACCTGGACCCTCAAACAGCCCGCGGTCACGGTGCTGGCGATCTTCACCAGCCTCGGGCTCGGCATGGCCCTGCCCTACGTGCTGCTGACCGCCAACCCCAAGCTGCTCAAGAAACTGCCGCGCCCCGGCGCTTGGATGGACGGCTTCAAGCAGGCCATGGGTTTCGTGCTGCTGGCCACGGTGGTCTATCTGATGATCAGCCTGCCCCAGGACCTGCTGCTCTACACCGTGGCGTTCCTGCTGTTCGTGGGTCTGGGCTGCTGGTGGTACGGCCGCAACGCCACCTTCGACAAGAGCCCCGCCCAGCGCCTGGCGCACCTCGGCGTCGGCCTGGCCTTGGCGGCCGGCGGCGCGCGGCTCAGCTTCGTCGAATTCCGCGGGCTGTACCAAGGCGAGGGCCAGAGCGATTGGGTGCGCTTCGAGCCCGATTCCTTGCAAGCGGCGCTGGACTCGGGCCGTTCGGTGTTCATCGACTTCACCGCCGCCTGGTGCCCGAACTGCAAGTTCAACAAGCTCTCGGTCTACGATTCCGAAGCCGTGCTGCAGGCCATGGCCGCCAAGGGCGTGGTGCGCATGGAAGCGGACATGACCCGCAAGAGCGCCTACACGGACATGCTCGAGCGCCTGATGGACCAGCTGGGCGCCCAATCGATCCCCTTCATGGCGATCGTGCCCGCCGATCGCCCCAACGAAGCCCTGGTGGCCCGCGACATCGTCACCCGGCCCCAGATCCTGGAGATGGTCGCCAGCCTGCCGGCGGCGCCCTGAGCGAGGCCGCTCGCCGGGCCTTCGGCAGCTCCGGTCCGGAGGCCTCCCCCGGAGGACCGCTCGGCGGGCAGTCCATCAGTAGTTGAACTGCAGCTGCAGCCCCAGCCTCTGGGCGTCTTCGGTCGATCCGTAAGGCGCCTCGTTGGTGTTGGTGCGCTCGAAGGTCTGGGTGAACATCAGCGTCAGCTCGACCGCCGGGAAGGGCGACCATTCGAGGCCTAGGTCGAGCTCGTCCACCGTGGTGCCCGGTGCGTTGCGCGCGAATTTTCGCGCCCCGTCGTAAAGGTTCCAGCGTACGAAGGGAATCCAGGTGGACTGGCCTTGTTCGATGCGGTAGCAGGCTTGCACGTAGCCGCCGCCCAGATCGCCTACCCCGATCGTAGTCAGGTCCTCGGCTAGCTCCGGGCTTTGACCCCAGGTCCATTCCGCCTCCAATCCAAATGGCTGTGGGTAGAGCACCCCGGTCAGGCCCACGCGCTGGTCGAGCAGGCCGTCCCCGTCGGCCGTGGGTGTGGTGCTGCCGATGGCCGCGGTGGTCGGCACGAAGCGGCCTGTGTAGCCCTGCACACCCAACTCCCACAGCTCACCGGTCCACTCGAAGGGGTAGGCGGCGCGTGCGATCCAGTGCACTTCCCCGTTGCGGTCGGAGCGGTTCGAACCCTGCCCGGAATAGGCGCCGAAGCCGAGCACACCGTAGTCTCCGGAGCCCTTGAGTCCGTCGCGCACAAGGCGGCGGAACAGACTGCGCACCGCCGTCGGCGCCCAGTAGTAGAAGGCGCCCACGTCACGCTCCCCCTCGGCTGCGGAATTGATCGCGTCCGGGCGCTCTAGCGCCAAGCGGTTTTGGCTGGATTGCATGTTGACCCAGCCATAGGGGATCTTGGACTGTCCGACCCGCACGCGGTGTTCCTTCAGCTCCTCCAGGGCGATGTCGGCGTACAAGTCGCGCATCTGCACCCCGAAGTCTCCCGTGCCACCCACGGAGGCATTGAAATCGCTTTGAGCGTAGAGGAACACGCGATCGTGCACATCGCCGCTGAAGATGAAGCGTCCGCGACGGATGAAAAAAGTCTCCGCCTCGTTTACCGAGCGGTCCGCGGGCACGGACAGGTCTGGCGTGTAGTTCTCGCCGAACAGGCTTGTGAACCGGACCTGGGTGTAGCCGCGCAGGGAAATGCGCTCGTACCAGCGCTGCTCGAGACGTTGCTCCAGCTGCTCGAGGGCCGCGGTGCGCTCGGCCAGCAGGCTCTCGGCCTGCCCGAGGCGCTGCTCGAGAGCCGACAGGCGCTGCTCGAGGTCCTGGGCGGCAGCTGCTCGGGCGGCCGGCATCTGGACGGCCTGCGGGACCTGGGGGCGGGCCAGGGGGCCCAGGACCAGGCACGGCAGCAGGAAAGGCATTGGGGGGGCGGGGCAAGATTGTAAAGGATGTGTAAAGACCAGCGCGGCAGTCTAGGTCCGCCGGGAGGCCGCCGGAGGTCCCCTTCGCCCGAGGGAGCGCGCAACCGACCAGGGAACCGGCGACCCCGCGCGCCGCTTGGCCTAGGAAATGGCTGGCCGGAGCGCGCAGGCCGCTCCCCCCGTAGCCTCTGGTTGGCCCCGACGGACCCCATGATGACCCTCGCGACCCCCCCCGGTCCCTCGCCCAGCCCGGCGATCGCACTCGCACCGCCGCTGGCCCGCCGCCTGTGGCCGCGCCGCCCCACGGCCCGCCCTGCACCCGCCCGTGCCTGGGCCTTGGCCGGTCTGGCCCTGCTCGCCACGGCCTTGCCGGCCCCGGCCCAGCAGGAGGCTCCGGAGTGGACCGAATGGTGGAGCGCGCACCGCCAGGACTATCTGGTGCCGCACCGGCTGGTGCCCTCCAAGGAGGAGCAGGAGGCCGAGGCCGAGGGCACGGTGACGCGCAAGAAGATCCCCAAGGTCGAGGAGATCAACGAGTTCGCCCTGGCGCAGATCGACGATCCCTGGCCGGCCGTGCGCATGGCGGCCGCCTTCCTGCTGGCGCGCACCTCCGGCGAGAAAGCCCTGCCGGTGCTGCGCGGGCGGCTCGAAAAGGACGACGGATCTCAGCAGCACCCGCTGCTCCTGGCCATCGGCCTGACCACCGCCCCCGAGGCCGTCGACCTGCTGGTGGACGTGATCGAGGACGGCATGCTGGGCCGCCAGCGCCTGGCCCTGCGCAGCGATGCCTTCGCCACCCTGGGCCTGGGGCTGGCGCGCGAGCACGGCCAGCGCGAAGCCGTGGACGCGGCCATCGAAAAGCTGCTCAAGCGCCGCAAGCTCGGCGACGAGGTGCAGCACGCCCTGTTGACCTTGGCGGCGCTCTCGCCCAGCCCGGCCCTCGAGGAATATTGCCGCGAGCAGGCCCGCAACCGCCAGGCGCAGATCTTCGTGCGCCGGCGCGCCGCCGCCAGCTTGGCCTCCTATCCGGGCGACAAGAGCGCCAAGGTGCTGCTCGACACGTTCAAGGATGCCAGCGACGTGGATCTGGTGCGCTCGGTCGCCCTGGCCTTGGGCGCGATGCCCGGCGACGGACATGCCAAGGCGCTGGTCAAGCTCTACCAGCGCGAGGGCGAACAGCACATCAAGGCGCACCTTTTGACCAGCCTCGGCCGCAACGCGGGGGTCGGCACCCTGGACGCCCTGATCGAGGCCTTCGAGGGCGGCAATACCGCCCTGCGGGACTTCGCCCTGATCGGCCTGGCGCTCTACACCCGCGAGCACGACGCGCCGCGCGCGGACCAGGTCCTGCTGGCGGCCCTGGCGAATCGCAGCAGCGACACGCGCAAGGAGGTGGTCGTGCTGGCCTGCGGTCTGGCGCGCCTGCCGGAGGCGGTCACGGCCCTGGCGGAGTTGGTGGCGAGCGGCGATACGCAGCCGGTGCGCGCCAACGCGGCGCTGGCCCTGGGCCTGATCGGGGACGAGGCGGCCCGCGAGCAGCTGCTGGCGGCCGGCGGCAACCAAAAGGGCAGCCAGACCCTGCCCGAGATCGTCGGCGGCTTGGGCCTGATCGGCGATCCGCGCGACGGCGAGACCTTGGTGGGCTGGGTGCGCGGCCTCAAGGCCAACGAGCGCCGCGCCGCCGCGATCCAGTTCTTGGCGCTGCACGGCAGCCTCGAGGTTATCGACGGCTTGGTCCAGTTCGGCGGCGACCAGAGCGAGGACGGCCCCACGCGGGCGGCGGCCCTGCAGGCGCTCGGCTTGCTCTACGAGGACGGCCCCCGTCCGATCTCCGGCCGCCCGCTGCGCTTCGAGCGCAATCCGACCTTCCCGGAGTGGCTGGCCAGCCTGTGGGCGATGAGCTATTGACAGGCTGAGAAAGAATCGACTCGGGCTGCGCCCGAGCCGCAAGACCAGCCCGTCAGCATGCCTTTGGGCCGCCATCCGGCGGCCACAGAGGCTGGGATCGTCGCTGCGCGCCGATTTTTTCCCAGCCTCTGAGACCCGCAGCTGCGGGAACACGCCGGGCTCGCTGGCAGGGCCCGCACCGCGCTCGCCCGGGCGCGCGGGCCGGGCCGCGCGCCCGCTCCGGCCCTCAATCGAGGCCCAGCCAGCGGCCGCCCTGGTAGACGACGAAGCTCGAGATCCAAGCCAGGCCGGTCATGTAGACGAACAGGAAGGCCGGCCAGCGCCAGCTGCGCGATTCCTGCCGCACCACGGCCAGGGTGCTGAGGCACTGGCAGGCCAGGGCGAAAAAGACCATCAGCGACAGGCACAGCGCCGGGGTGAAGCGCTTGCCGCCGTCCGGGCGGCGCTCCTCCGCCAGGCGCTCCCGCAGGCGCGGGGAGTCCTCGCCCGCGTCGCTCTCGAGGCCGTAGACCACCGCCATCGTGGACACGAAGACCTCGCGGGCCGCGAAGGCGCCGATCAAGCCGATGCCGATCTTCCAGTCGAAGCCCAGCGGGGCGATCAGGGGCTCGATGGCGTGGCCGAGGCGACCGGCGTAGCTGTCGGCCAGGGGCGTGGCCGCCGTCGGCTCGCCCGCGGCGGGGACCTCGCTCGCGGCGGCCGGCGAGGCCTCCGCCCCGACGGGCCGCGGGAAGCTCAACAGGGCCCACAGGCCGATCGAGCACAGCAGGATCACCGAGCCCGCGCTGCGCACGAAGGCCAGGCTGCGCGAGCCCATTTGGCGTAGCACGCTGCGCAGGCTCGGGGCCCGGTAGGGGGGCAGCTCGAGCAGCAGCGGCACCCGCGGCCCCGCCAGCAGGGTGCGGCCCAGCACGAAGGCCACCCCCAGGGCCATGGCGGTCGAGAACAGGTACATGGCCACCATCAGGGCTCCCTGGGCCAGGCGGTTCCCGGAGCCGATCGGGTACAGCGCCGCGATCAGCAGCGTGTAGACCGGCAGGCGCGCGGAGCAGGTCATCAGCGGCACCACCAGCATGGTCAGCAGGCGATCGCGCTGGCGCTCCATGGTGCGCGTGGCCAGAACCGCCGGGATGGCGCAGGCGTAGGCCGAGAGCATCGGCACGAAGGCGCGGCCGCTGAGCCCCACGGCGCGCATCACGCGGTCCATCAGGAAGGCCACCCGTGCCATGTAGCCGGTGTCCTCGAGCAGCCCGAGGAACAGGAACAGCAGCAGGATCTGGGGCAGGAACACCAGCACCGCCCCGACCCCGGCCACGACCCCGTCCACCAGGAAGCTCTCGAACAGGCCGTCCGGCAGGGCGGCGGCCAGGCGCTCGCCGCTCCAGCCCACGGCCGTCTCGATGACCCCGATCAACGGGTCGGCCCAGGCGAACAGGGACTGGAACAGCAGCGCCATCCCGATCAGGAACAGCGGGAAACCGATCCAGGGCTCGAGCAGCACCCGGTCGACCGCGTCGCTGGCGCGGCCGGGCCGCGCAGGGCCCTGCTGCAGATAGCGCGGCAGGCGCGCTTCGATCCAGCCATAGCGGCCGCGGATGGCCCACTCGTCGAGGTCCAGCCCGCGCCGGCGCAGCTCGGCCTGCAGCTCGGCCGTGGCGTTGCGCAGGCCCGCGGGCAGGTCGCCCAGCTCGTCGTCCGCGTCGATCGACAGCAGCGCCCACAGGGCCAGGGCGCGCTGGCGCCGCGGGTTCCCCTGGGTCCACGCGGAGGGCAGCCGCTCGCCCAGGCGGTCGAGGTCGGAGAGCAGCGCGGGCTCCTGCGGCGCCCAGCGCCAGCCCGGGCGGGCCGCGTCCGGGGCGGCCAGGGTGCGCTCGATCGCGGCCACCAAGGCCGGCAGCCCCTGCCCGGTCCGCGCCGAGATGGCCACCACCGGCACCCCGAGATCCTGGGACAAACGGGCCGCGTCGAGGCGCGTGCCGGCCTTCTCCAGGCTGTCGAGCATGTTGACCGCCAGCACCACCGGCAGGTCCAGCTCGATCACCTGCAGGGCCAGGTAGAGGTTGCGCTCGAGCTGGGTGCCGTCCAGCACCAGCACCACCAGGTCCGGAGGCGGACCCTGCTCGAGCCCGCACAGCTCGCGGATCGCGATCCACTCATCGCGGCTGCGCGCCGAAAGGGAGTAGGTGCCCGGAACGTCGACCAGCCGGACCGGCAGCCCGCTTTCCGGGAGGCGCAAGAGCCCCTCGCTGCGCTCGACCGTGACCCCCGGGTAGTTGCCGACCTTGGTGCGCAGACCGGTCAGGCGATTGAACAGCAGCGACTTGCCGGTGTTCGGGTTGCCCGCCAGGGCCACGCGGTGCTCGCCGCCCTGGGCCGGGGGCGCGCGCAGGCCGGCGCAGGCCGGGCCTTCGGGCAGGATCGGCAGCTCGTGCTTGACCGCGCTCATGGCAGCGCCGGGGCGGCCGCGCCGCTCCGCGGCTTCAGCGCACCATCACCAGGTGCTCGGCCTCGCTCAGGCGCAGTCCCAGGCGGCTCGAGCGGGCTTCGACCTCGATCAAACCGCCGATGCCGCTGGTGCGCACCACGCGTACGGCGGTTCCGGGCAGGAAGCCGAGCTCCATCAGCCGGCGGCGCAGGGAGCGCGGCCCCTCGATGCGCTTGAGCGACAGGCGCTCGCCGGCGCGCAGCTGGCTGAGGCGGGGTTCGGACATGGGGAGGTGGGCGCCGGGGCGGAGCCTGGTTCGGGTTCGGCCCGGGAGGTTCCAGCACTTGAGACCGATTCTCAACAGGATAGCTCCCCCAGAGGCGTTCTGCCAGGGGGCAAGGGCCGGAATGCGGCCGCCGCGCTTGCCCCGCCGCGCAAGAGCCCGTGAGAATCGAGCCCATGAGCCTCGCCAAAGCCGCCGCCGGTCGCCTGGCGGCCAGCCTCGTTCAGGACGGCATGGCCCTCGGTCTGGGCACCGGATCGACCGTGGCCTTTTTCTTGGAGGCCCTGGCCGAGCGCGTGCGGGCCGAGGGACTGCGCCTGCGCGGGGTGCCGACCTCCCTGGACACGGAGCGCCGCTGCTGGGAGCTGGGCCTGCCCCTGGCGGGGCTCGAGGAGCTCGACAGCCTCGACCTGACCGTCGACGGCGCCGATGAGATCGATCCCCAGTTCCGCCTGATCAAGGGCGGCGGCGGCGCCCTGCTGCGCGAGAAGGTCGTGGCCCAGCAGAGCCGCGAACTGGTGATCGTGGTCGATCCCAAGAAGCGCGTGGAGCGCCTGGGCACGACCTTCGCTCTGCCGGTCGAGGTGGTGCCCTTCGCCCTGGCGCCGGTCCTGCGCGCCGTGCGCGCCTTGGGCGCCAACCCGGTCCAGCGCGGCGCCCACGCGCTGCCGCCCTACCGCACCGACAACGGCAACGCGGTGCTCGATCTTTCTTTCCCCGACGGCATCGCCGATCCACAGGCCCTGGAGCAGCGCCTCAAGGCCATCGCCGGGGTGGTCGAGGTGGGCCTGTTCATCGGGCTGGCTCACGGCGTGATCGTGGGCTTCGAAGACGGCCGGGCCGAGTACGAGCCGCGCCGCGGAACCCTCTGAAAAGCAGCCGATCGGCTCCGGCTGCACACGAGCAAGGCGAACAGCCCGTCCGTTGTCGCTTGGGCCGCCATCCGGCGGTTGCTGCGCAACTCTGCCCCGCGGAACGGGAGCGTCGATCGGGAGGCAGCCGCCCGCGCCGCGCGGCGGGACCCTTTGCGAACGCGTTGCTTCGGCGAAGCGTGCGCGTAGCGAGCCTTGGCGACTTGCCTGCAATCGCGCATCCACAAGCCAGAAGGCTCCGCCAAGGCCCTGGAGGTCCAGAGCCAGGAGCAGAGCCGTGCCCAGCCGCCTTCCAGGCATCCACAGAGCCGCCTGCACACCGAAACCGAGCTCAAGGGAGCCGCGTCCACCCAGGCCATTCAAGCCCAGGGTGGCAAGTCACACCGCTGCACGGCCCGCACCGCCAGGGGGCCGCCAGCATTCGTTCACAGCCCGTTTTTTGCTGCGGATCCGATCCTCCTGCTCCCACCCTGGCCGCCGCAGGCGGCCCGAAAAATGAACCGGGCCCCCGCGCACGTCGGTGCGCGGGGGCCCGGTGGGCCAAGCCGCTTCAGGTCAGAGCGACTCGACGAAGGCCAGGATGGCCTCGATGTCGGACTGCACGTTCGTGGACTGCAGGGTCAGCTGCACCTTGGAGCTGTTCGGCACCAGGTCGCTGTGGCCACGGATGTCGTGGAACTCGTTGTAGAACTTGAACACCGTCGGGTAGAGGTTCGAGCCGTAGACCGGATCGAACATCTGCGACTCGGGGTCCAGCAGGTGCCGCAGGGCGATCGTGGCGTGGTCGTGCATGTACGGACCGGTCGCCCAGGCGCCGAGCTTGGTGGGGATCGAGAAGTTGCGGGCCGTGCGGCCGAACACCTTCTTGGGACCGTTCGGGTCGAAGAACGGATCCACCGGGCAGGGGTAGCTGTTGGGGTCGTCGCGGGTGAAGTCGATCTCCTTGTCGATGTTCATCGGGACATAGCTCTCGAGGTCCGAGTAGCCGTCCACGTTGCGGTCGACCTCGGGGAAGCCGTCGCCGTCGACGTCTTCGTTCACGGCCGAGTTCACGTTGCGCAGGTTCGTCGAGACGATGTTCTCCTGCAGGCTGATGCAGAGGTCGTCCCAGATGAAGCCGAACTCGAGGTTCTCGGCGAAGAACGGATCGACCACGTCCGCGGTGTAGAGGCGCGGCTGGCCGAAGACCGGGTCGGCCTCCGGGTGGCAGACGAAGCAGCCCGCGTGGCGACCGGACGGGTTGAGGCCGGTGTCGTTGGACCCGAAGAACAGGTCGCGGCCCAGCTTGGCCTGGGCGGTCAGCTGGCCGGTGACCGGATCCAGGAAGGGGTTCAGCGGGAACGGGGTGACCTTGTGGAAGTCGATCAGGCCCTGCTGCTCGGCATCGCTGAAGGTGCCGGTGCCGCCGTTCTCACCGCCGAACATCGGGCCGGTCTCGGCCATGTTCACGCGGGTGCCCTTCCACAGCACCAGGCCGGTGCCCAGCGGGCCGCCGTAGGTCGGCATGGTGCTCTTCGGGCCGTCGTCGCGCTGCCAGGCGATGCCGTCCTCGCCGCCCTCGTAGTGGCACGAGACGCAGGAGTTGTTGAATCCGCCGGTGGTCTGCGGACGGGAGCCGTCCTCGAAGATCTCCTGGCCGATGTTCTCGCTCTGGGTGAACAGGTCCGTGCCCAGCAGGGTCGGGATCTGGTTGCGCTCCTTGGTGATGATGCCGGTGGGCCAGTCGATGCGCAGCACCGACAGGGAGCGGCTGGTCTCGTTGATCACGAAGATGCGCGCGTCGTCGTTGACCGTGCTCGGGTCGTCGACGACGGTCCAGCCCAGGGGGGTGTCGCCCAGGCCGGTGCTGAGGTCGAACGGCGCGCGCGCCTGGAAGGCGTAGCGCGGCGGATAGACGTTCAGCATCTTCATCCCCTGCGGGCCGTAGCTGTAGACGAAAATGTCCTCGGAGCCGCGGTTCAGCATCACGACGCGGTTGCCCGCGGCGTTGAACTTGACCTTCGAGGGCAGCGCGCCGCGGCGGCCCATGTCGCCGTTCAGGTAGCCGGTCACGCCCGGGGCGATGCGCAGGCCGTTGGACAGCGCGACGTCGCCGGTCGGGATGTCGTACAAGGCCGCTTGGGTCGAGACGTGCTGGCCGATCAGGTTCGGGTTGTTCGGGATCGGGAACCCGAAGTTGAAGGTTCCGTTGCCGACCGAATTCATCACGTAGAAGAAATCGAGCGTGGCCAGCAGCGTGCCCTGGGGCAGCGGCAGGTTGATCTCGCTCCCCAGCCAGAAGAAGCCCAGCATGCTGGGGGTGCCGCCGCTCAGCAGAACGTTGACGTTACCGCCCAGGATCGGCGATCCGATGCCGCCCAGGGTGGTGACGCCGCTGCCGAACTTGCGGCCCTGCGGACCGTAGGCCACATACTCGGCCGGCTTGTCGTTGTCCGAGAGCTCGTGCTCGAGGCGGAACGAGCTGTCGTTCGGCTGGCCGAAGCTGTTGTTGATCAGGTCGATCGCGGTCAGCGACGGATAGATCCGGTTGGCGAAGGCGCCCGGGAAGCCGGGGCCGAAGTTGTGGTTGACGTCGTGGTTGGCGTTGGCCAGCTGCTGGGGAACCAGCGCGATGGTGCCGTCGGCCTTGACGTCGATGTCACCCGAGAAGCGCGGCTGGCCCTGGCTCTTGACGACCTGGACCGGGACCGGGTTGTTGAGCGGGTGGAAGGGGTAGATGTCCTGGTTGATCTTGTGGGCCAGGTTGACCGCCGTGGGCAGGCCGTTCTGGTCCAGGGTGACATTCAGGATCGTGATCCAGGGCGACTTGAGGTGCGTGACGTACAGCTTGGTGCTGTCGCTCGAGATCGCCAGGCCGCGCGGGGTTTGGAAGTCCGGCAGACCGTCGTGGTCCTGATCCAGATCGCTGATCGTCTTCCCGTTCGGGATGTGGTTCAGATTCCAGTCGTAGTGGAAGCGGGTCAGCTCCTGGTAGGTGACGGCGTCGTACAGGCGCACGTCGCCGGTGCGCTGCACCGTCAGGGCGAAGAACTTGCCGTTGGGGGACAGAGCGATGCCGTAGGGCTCCGTGCCGACGTCCGTTAGGGTCTGCACGACCTGGCGGGTGGCCACGTCGATCACGCTGATCGAGCCGCGCACTTCGCTGCCGGAGAAGCCCGGGGTCGGCACCACGAAGTTGGTCGTGATCGGGACGTTGCCGCGCTGGTTGGCCACCAGCACGCGGGAGCCGTTGGCGTTGAAGGCCAGGCTGCGCGGGAACACGCCGACGGAGATTTCTGCCAGGACCGTCCCGGTCTGCACGTCGATCACGGACACCGAGTTGTTATCGCGGTTGATGGTCCAGACCTCGTTGGGGTTCGAGGGATTGACCTGCACAGCTTTCTGCTGGACCGACTGGGCGACGGCGGGGAAGGCCGTCAGGCCCAGCAATCCGAGGGAAGCGAAGATCCTTCCGGGTCGCATGGTGATGAAGTCGTGGGTTTGCGGAGCCGTGGGGCCCTGCGTTGGCGAGTCGGGACCGCGGAGGAGTCGATGCGGGACCGGCTCGCGAGGAGTCGGAGGAGGAGTCGGGACGGCGTCGCCCGGAGGCGTCGCCCGCTGGCCGGGGTCCTGGCCAGCCCAGGGCCCGGGTCGTGGGGACCCGAGCGGGGGGGAGTCAAAGAGCATGCGGGCCAGGGCAGCCTGCGCCCAGCCCCTGACGTGGCCGGGCCCTCCCCGGCGGGACCCCGCGGGGCCCTGCAGAGGTGATCAGGCTGATCCGAGAAGCCGATCCAAAGATACCGCCAGATTTCGGGCCCGGGACCGGGTCCCAGGCAGCGCCGAAGGCGCCGATCGAGCAGCCTCCACCGGACCGAAGCCTACCCCTCTCGAAGGTGGCGGGCAGTCGACGCACGGTGGCTGGACTCGGACCGGAGTGTTTGGGCGGAAAAGGTGACCGGAAGGTTCCGCGGAGACATCGGAAAGCGCTTCCGGGCCAGGCCCGTCGGCCCTCTGGGAGCGGGATTCGGGACAGCCCTACGAGGGTCGTTGCAGCTTGGCATGGGGCCTGCTGGAGCCAGGTCATGCAATCGAGCGCCGCATCGCCGGACAGTGCGGCCAGCCCCTGGACGGAGCTGGCCGAGCGCGCGGATTCCATCTCCCGTCCCCGTCCGGCGGGCGGGCCGGAGCGCGCTGAAGATCCTCGCGCGGCGCGCTTCGAGCGCGCCCTGGAGCAGCAGCGGGCAGGGACCGCCGGGCAGCGCCAGGCCACCCGCGGGGAGGAATGGGACCGCGGTCGCCCTGGGGAGCAACGTTCCGAGGATCCGTCCAGCCCGCGGACATCCGGGTTTGTCGAAGCCCAGGTCTTGACGCCTGCGCCTTCGCCTGCGCCTTCGCCTGCGACCGCGTTTGCGCCTGCGCCTGCGTTTGCGCCTGCGACCGGGTTTTCTCCTGCGCCTTCGGAGTGGGAGCCGGTGCCGGTGGAAACGCTGCAGCGCAGGCCGTCCAACCCCGAAATCTCGACAGACTCCGCCGCGCTAACGGGGTACTCCAGCCCCCTTGAAGGGGCCGGCGGCTCCGCGGCTGCTGAAACCCCGGGCCGTCTGTCCGCGACCCCCGGATTGGCCGAGGAAATCGTCGTCAGCGCGCCCCAACACGCTGAAACGGGCCCGTCTGCCGCGACCTCCGCCGCCGAGCGCCTCGGACCCGCGGCCCCAGCCCAGAACCGTCCGGAGGCGCCCGCGACCCCCCCGCCGGCCGCAACTCAGGCCAGCCCCGCCGCGTCGGCGCCCAGCGAGAGCCTGCAGCTCGATGGCCTGCGCCTCGAAATCGATCCGGACCAGCGCCACGCGCGCCTCGAACTCGAGCCGGCCGAGCTGGGGCGGGTCAGCGTGCAGCTCGAGCTGCGGGCCAAGTCCGTGCGGGCTCTCCTGCGCGTCGAGTCCAGGGAGGCCCTCGAAGCCCTGCGCAACCAACTGCCCGAGCTGCGTCAGGCCTTCGAAGCCCGCGGGCTGGCGGTCCGGGAGCTCGAGCTCAGCTTCGATCCGCGTGGCGCGGCCTCCGGCCAGCGCTCGCCCGACGAAGCGCCGAGCTCGCCGCGCCGCCAACGCCTGCGCATCAGCGCCGCCGAGCCCAGCGAGCCGCGCCAACCCGCGCTGCTCCCGACAACCCCGCGCCCGGTTCGCCCGGGCGGCATCGACACCCTGGCCTGAGCCACCCATGGACATCAGCACCGTCAGCGCCCCCGCCTCCAGCTCCTTGGCCGGCATCACCAAACAGGACCAGAGCCTGGACAAGGACGCCTTCATGAAACTGCTGGTCGCCCAGCTCAAGAACCAGGACCCGAGCAACCCCCAGAGCAACGAAGAATTCGTGGCGCAATTGGCCCAATTCTCGAGCCTGGAGCAGATGCAGCAGATGAACGACAACATCAAGACGCTGACCCTGCTCAACCAGGGCAATGCGGTGTTGTCGCAGCTCAGTCAGAGCAGCAACCTGATCGGCCAGAAGGTCACCTGGGAGGACAGCGAGCTGGGCCTCTCCGGTGCGGGCAAGGTCGATTCGGTGAAGCTGATCGAGGGCGTGACCTACCTCTCGATCGGCGGCCAGAGCGTGCCCCTGGCTTTCGTGACCGAGGTCGAAGCCGCCGGCCAAGCCGGCGATGCTGCCGAGCAGGACGAAGACGAGTTCCCGGCGACCACCACCGCCGGCCAAGCCGACGCCTGATCGGGACCCACGGTCCGCTTCCCACCCGTACCCCCCTCCTCAGACCGGATAGCAACATGACCCGTGCCCTGCTTGCGGCCGTCGGCGGCCTGCGCGCCCACCAGCAATGGATGGACGTCATCGGCGACAACCTGGCCAACGTGAACACGAACGGCTTCAAGAGCAGCCGCGCCCTGTTCGCCACGATTTTGAGCCAGACTTTCACCTTCGGCTCGCCACCGACCAACTCCCTGGGCGGCACCAACCCGAGCCAGATCGGTCTCGGCTCCCAGCTCTCACGGGTCGACCGAGACATGCGCCAGGGCAGCATCAGTTTCACGGGCCGCCCCTTCGACCTGGCCCTGGCCGGGGCCGGCTTCTTCGCGGTCACCGACGGCGCCAAGCAGCTCTACACGCGCAACGGGTCCTTCGGCTTGGATGCGAACAGCAACCTGGTCGACGTCCGAACCGGTTACCGGGTGCTCGACGGCAATGGCCAGCCGGTGACCATCGACACCCAGGCCACGATCGAGCCCCAGGCCACCAGCGAGGTGGTCTTTTCCGGGAACCTGCCCGCCGAGGTGGGCGGACCGCTGCCCGAGCAACTCGCCATGGGCGCGGCCCTGATGAGTGGCACCGCCGCCCAGCTGACGGGCAGCCTCGCGGGGCCCTACACGATTCCGGCCGGCGAAACCTTCGAAATGGAGGTCTCCGTCAGCGGCGGCAGCCCGCGCACGGTGCAGATCACTTCGACCGGGGCGCCGATCACCGCCCAGCAGATCGCCGACGAAATCGAGGCGCAGGTGCCGGGCGTCACCGCCAGCGTGGTCGGCGGCGCGCTGCAGCTGACCACCGACAAGGTCGGCCAAACCGCCACGATCCTGGTGATCCCCGGCGACGCGCCCCAGGACCTGGCCGCCCTGACCGGACTCTCCACCAACCTGGTCAAGGGCACCCAGGCGTCGGCCAACGGATCGACCGACCTGAACACCCTGGTGATCAACAACGCCGACTACCAGACGGGCGACCAGATCCGCATCACCGGCACCGATTCCGCCGGCAACCCGATCGATGGGTCGTTCACCTACGGCACCGATGGCACCACGATCGCGGACCTGGTGGCGCGCATCAACGCGCTCTTTCCCGACGCCACGGCCAGCTTCGACCCGGGCAGCGGCAAGATCCAGCTCGACGCGGACGAACCGGGCGAGGCTTCCCTGAGCCTGGTGCTGATGGACGACGAGGGCCAGACCGGCGCCTCCAACTGGGCCTTCACCGCCTTCAATGTGACCTCCGAAGGCACCGGCCCCGACACCGTTACGACCTCGATCCAGGTGTACGACAGCCTGGGCATCCCACACCTGCTCAACTTCCAGTTCGAGCGCCTGCCGGCGGGCGATTGGGGCGTGACCGCAGCACTCCCCGACGGCGACGGCACGGTCTTCACCGGCCAGCTCGACGGCCTCAATTTCGACTCCCAGGGCCAGCTGTCCGGCCAGCTCAACCTGCCGATCCAGCTGCAGTTCGGCAGCCTGCCTCCGGCTGAATTGACCTTGCGGCTGAGCGGCAACGCGCAGTTCTCCGGAGTGACCCAGTATGGCGGCGCTTCCAGCCTCCTGGCGGAAGGCCAGGACGGCTACGGGGCCGGCGAACTAGCCAACCTCAGCGTCAACGAACAAGGCCAGGTCATCGGCGTCTATTCGAATGGCCAGGACCGCGTCTTGGGTGAATTCGGCATCGCCACATTCGCCAACGAGCGTGGCCTGATAGAAGTCGGCAACAGCTACTTCACCCAGTCCCAGAACTCTGGCCAGGCACGCTTCGGGGACGGCTCCGGCGCGGGAGACGTGCTGGGCGGTGCCCTGGAGGCCTCGAACGTCGACTCGGCCGAGGAATTCGTGCGCTTGATCTTGGCCCAGCGCGGCTTCCAAGCCAACGCGCGCCTGATCAACATCCAGGACCGGATGCTCGAGGAAGCCAACAACATCGTCTGATCGAAGCGCCCGCGCTCTCAACGGCGCCCGCGGCGGCCCCCGTGGCCCCGCGGGCGCCGGCGCTTTGGATCGGCGAGCACCCCGGCCTTCAGCGACTCGGAGGAGCCGCTTTGGGGTCGGCGAGACCGAGCGCGGCCGAACCCCGATCGAAAACGGAGCCCGGCCCGGCGGCCTGCCGACGGAGCGCTCTCGCTCTGCGGCGGTCCGAAGCGCGGAGCTTCCGGGCCGCTCAACGGGCCTGCTGCGGTTCGGCCCGCCAATCGCACCGGAACTCCTGGCCGGTGGGCTCGAAGGCCCGGCGAGCGCGCGAGTAGCGTTCGAGACGGCCGGAGCGCCATTGGCTATGCTGCGATTCGACGCTGACGAAGCGCAGGGCGCCGTCGGCGGGCTCCGGCTCCGCCGCGCCCAGTTCCAGCCGCAGCGGCGCAGCCCCGCCGCCGGCCGACCAAGGCCCGACGCGCTCCGCTTCGAGCCAACCGGGCTCGAAGCGCGGAAACAGGGGGCGCCCCTGACGGCGGGGCGGCTGCCACAGACGCACCTGCAGGCGCTCCCAGGCGAGGTCCGGTTCCGAGGCGGGCGGGGCGCCTGGCTCGGCGCCCTCGCGCGTTGGCGAGCCGCCCTGGGGGCGTTGCAGCAGCAGGCGCGCGCCCTGGGGTTCGAGCTCCAGCTCGAATCCGGTCTCTCCCGGCCGGCTGGGCTTCAGGCGCAGCAGGAACGGGATCGCCGCGCCGTCGTGATGGCAAGACACCTCGACCAGCGGCGGCAGCGCCCGGGCGCTCAGCACCAGGCGTTCCTGGCCGTCCTTCCGGCGCTCGTGGACGGCCAGCAGATCGCCGTTCGGGGCGCGGTCCGCGCGCCAGTCGATCCAGCTCCCAGCGGGCTCCAGGGCGCGGCGTTCCAGCAGACGCCCGTCCGCATCGACCCGCTCGCTGTCCAGCAGCGCCTCGCCGGGTCCGCCGTGTTGGATCCGCACGGCCGCGCCATCGGGCTCGAAACGCCGCCATTCGAGCGTCTCCGGGGCCGTGGAGGCCGTTTGGCGGCGCGCTTCCAGCAAGCGCCCTTCGGGTGCGTAGCGGAAGTGGGTGACGCCCAGGCAGGTTCCGAAGGCATCCCAGGCGGTCGCGCTGGCGAGCCGTCCGTCCGGTCGGAACTCGAGCCGCAGCCGCGGCCGCCACTCGGCGCCATCGGCGGCGTCTCTGGCTTCGATGCCGAGCTCTCGCACCTGCGGACTCGGGGCCGAGATCCGGCCCAGCAGCGGGTCCTCGTAGCTGCGCGGATCGAGCAGCGCCGCGCGGCTGGTCTCGAATTCCACCAGGGCCCGGCGGGCGGTTTGTAGATCCGTACGGAAATCGCTCCTCGGCGCCGGTTCGACTTCCTGAGGAGACCCCGCTTCTTGCAGCGACCCTGCTTCTTGAGACGATTGCAAGGACGCGCGCGCAGGGGCTTCATTCAGGTCCTTTTCGGAGGCGCCGCTCTGCGCGGACTGAGCGGCGCTAGCGATGTTCGGTGCGCCTGGCGCGCGGGCTGCAGACGTCGTGGCTGCCGCGCAAGCTCCTTGGAGGGCGGCGCACAGGCTGCCGAGCGCGGCGCACCACAGCAGCAGCGCGCCTCGGCCAACGAGCGAGCCGGCTCCGGGCGCGGCCGCCCGCGGCGCCGAGAGGCGCTCTGAGCTCAGCGGGGACCGACCGAGGCGCACGAAGGCGGCGACGCCTGGGCGGGCGTCAGCGGAGGTACGGGGCCAGGGCCAGCTCGAGGGCCCGGTCGGCGGGTTGGTCGCCGAATCCGGTGAAGCCGCGCCGCCGGTATTCGGCGAAATAGGCGCGCAGCTCGGCCGACGTGCGCGCGCCGCCGTTGTCGCCGAACTTGGTCACGAAGGGATTGAAGTCCGGATAGAGTCCGTCGGTGCGCTTCGAGGGCCAATCGCCCAGCAGGGTGGTGCGGGTGAAGTTGCCGATCATCAGGTCGTCGAAGACCTGCCATTCGATGCATTTGACCAGCGAGCCGCGCGGCGTCTCGAAGCGGATCCCGCGCTGCAACTTCGCGGACAGCTCGATGCGCTGGACCTCGCCGCCGACCACGAACTCCAGGAAGCCGACATGCTGGTTCAGGTGCTCGAAACGCAGGAAATAGGCCCGCAAGGCCTCGGCCTCGGCGGGGCTCAGGCGCTCCGACCAATCGTCGCCGAAGCGGCGCGGGTCGATCGGCTGGGGCTCGATCGGACGAGGCTCGATCGCCCGCCACGCATCGCCGAGGGCGTCGTAGCTCAGGTAGGCCGGCAGCAGCCGTTCGCGCTCTGCGGCGGAGCGGGGCCGGAAGTCCTCCGGCCGCACCACGTAGCGGTTGGCCCAGATGCTGTCGGCGCGCTGGTACTGGTGCAGGGTCGCGAAGGGCACGTAGCTCGACAGGCCGTAGCCGCCGAGCATCGAGAGAATCGCCGGGCGCAGGTCGTAGCGCTCCTCGTAGGGCGGCAGCAGCCGGCCCTGATCGTCGAGCATCTGGATCATGTCCGCGTCCCCATGGCTGACCAAGGCCAGCAGGAACGAGCGCTCGAAGCGCGGGGCCAGCTCCTTCAACAGGAAACCGGCGCCGCGGTCGCCGGCGTCGTTGGCGTTGACCACCAGGGCGCGGCCGTCCAGGTCGACCAGCAGCACCGCGTCCTGGAAGATGTTGGCCAGGCTCATGATCCGCAGGCGCGGCGACAGCGAGAGCCACAGGCCGTCCTTGAGGACCCAGGTGCGGAAGCCGGCCGCGCGCAGCTCGCGCTGGACCCGTTCGCCGTAGTGGTCGGGCAGCAGGATCTCGGCCCCGCGCAGGTGCTCGAGCGATTCGAGGCTCAGGTGGTCCGGGTGGCCGTGGGACAGCCAGACGTAGCGGCAGGCTTGGATATCGGCCAGCTGGGCCGCCGGGATCTCGTGCTGGAGGGTCCAGGAGCCGAAGTAGGCGCTGCCATGCGTCCAGGGGTCGGTGACCAGCAGGGGGCCGCGGTCGTGGCAAATGAGCGTGGCGTTGCCGATCGTTTCGAAGCCGAGCTCCATGGGGGCATCCTAGCAGCCGTGACCATTGGGTCCGGGGGCCGGAGGCGGCCCTGGCTCGACAGCTCGACGGACGTCCGCTGCTCGGGGTCTGGCCCTCGCCGTCGGACGGGCGTGCGCCGGGGCAGGATCGCCGGAAGTCGAGCCGTACGCAGCCAGCGATCGGGCAGACTGCGCGGCACCAGACCATGCCGGCCCACCACCGACAACGCCGCCGCCGCGGCCCTGGGAGCTGGTTGGCGTCGCTCGGTCTGGCGCTCCCGCTGGCGGCGCAGTCCGCCGACGGGCCCGCGGACGCCGCTCAGACCGTGTCGGCCGCCATACCCCCGGCCGCCGCGGCGGGCTCGGAGCAGATCGGCGGAGACCCCGCGGGCACGCCCCCGGGCCTGCCCGACGATACGACGCCGCTCGGCACCTTGGGCCCGATCCGCATCGAGCGCCAGGACGTGTTCCCCGACGACAGCCGGGCCTGGCTCAAGCGCCTGGCCAATGCCACGCACTGGACCAGCCGCGAGCAGACCGTGCGCAACGAGATCTGGTTCAAACCTGGCGAGGTGCTGACGGAGGCCAAATTGCGCGAATTGGAGCGCAACCTGCGCGCCACGGGCCTCTACGCCGAGGCGCGTGCCAGCGTGCGCCCGACCGCGGAGCCCGGCGTGCTCGAGCTGGTGGTCGAGACCCGCGACCGACTGTCGCTGCTGGCCGGGGCCGCCGGCTCCACCGTGGGCGATGTGGGCAGCGTCTCCGCGGGCATCACCGAGAGCAACTTCCTGGGCAAGGGCGACCGGCTGGGCATCGATTACCGAGAAAACACGGAGGGCGAATTCGCTGGCGGGGTCAGCTATCGCGATCGCTACGTCTTCGACCGTTTCCTGCGTTTCGACGCGCGCGCCGCAACCACCGAGGAAGGCGACCAATTGCGTCTGCGCCTCGAGCGACCGCTGCAGCACCTGCGCGACCGCTGGTCCTGGCGCGCCGAGGTGTCCTCCTTCGACACGATCGTCGACTACTTCGAAGGGGGCGACGCGGTGGTCGAGGTGCCGGAAGCCGTGGAGGACCTGGCCTTCGGCCTGCAGCGCGCCTACGGACCGCCGGACAAACGCCTGCGCCTCGGTCTCTCGACGCGCTACACCGACCGCCGCTACGGCCCCGCCGAGGGCCCCCAGGCCGGCTCGATCGAGGTGCCCGGCGACACCCGTGGTTTGTTCGTGGGGCCCCTGGTCGGGTTCGATCGCGCCAAGGCCTTCAACCGGGAAACCAACCTGGACACCCTCGGCTTCGTCCAGGACCTGCGCCTGGGCTACGCTTTCGAGCTCTTGGTCGGCGGGCTCTATCGCGACGAAGAAGGGGCCGAGCAGGGGCTGCAGCCACAAGCCTTTCTCGAGACCAACTTTTCGGCGCAGCCCTGGCGTGGCAGCTACCTGACCGCCACCGCCGGTGGCTCCCTGCGCAGCGATGGTTCCGAGGCGGTCGGCTGGTTGGCGGACGCCAGCGTGCATGGCTATCTGCTGCTGCCCAAGGGCCACACGCTGGCCAGCAGCCTGACCTTCGACCAAGCCTTCGAATCGCAAGATCTGCCCATCGAGCTGACCCTGGGCGTCGACAACGGCCTGCGCGGCTATCCGACCCGCGAATTCGCCGGCGAACGCCGCTTCCAGCTCAATCTCGAGGACCGCTGGGATACCGGCCTCGATTTCGCCGAGTTCAACCTGGGCCTGGTGGGCTTCTACGACGCCGGCTTGATCGCCGAGGTGGACCAGAACTTCGGGCCCCTGCTGCATTCGGTCGGATTCGGCATCCGCCTGGGCTCGCCGA
>JBILNK010000185.1:0-8210 GCA_044375105.1 Planctomycetota bacterium | reverse complement strand
AGCTGGAGGCCGCCTGGAGCCATTGGAGCTTGGACAGCGAGCTGACCCGCCTGGTGCTGGCCGCGGGCCGCGGGCCGGTGGCCGTGTCCCAGGATCTGCTGCGGGCGCTGACCCTCGCGCGCGGCCTGGCCGAGCTCAGCGCGGGCGCCTTCGATCCGACCGGCGCGCCGCTCTATCGCCTGTGGAGCGCGGCCCGCGAGGCGGGCCAGCTGCCCGACCCGGAGGAACTGGCCGAGGCCCGCGCGCGGGTCGGCTGGCGGCGTCTGACGATAAACCCCGGCGCTTCGACCGCCGAACTCGTCGAGGGCACCGAGCTCGACCTGGGCGGCATCGGCAAGGGCCTGGCCGCGGACGACGTGCTCGAGCTCCTGCGCGCCTTGGACGTGCCCAGCGCGCTGGTCGAGATCGGCGGCGATCTGGCCCTCGGCGATCCGCCGCCGGGCGAGCCGGGCTGGCGCATCCAGGCCGGCTCGGGCCGACCGGGAAGCCCCGGCGAGCTGCTCTACCTGGCCCACTGCGGCGTGGCCACCTCCGGCGACAGCGAACAGGCCCTCGATATCGGCGGCCAGCGCCACAGCCACCTGATCGACCCCCAAAGCGGCGCCGCCATGACCCACGGCCGCACGATCACCGTGGTGGCCGAGACCGGCGCTTTGGCGGACGGCCTGGCCACGGCCTGCTCGGTGCTCGACCCCGACGCGGCGCAGCAGCTCCTCGATCGTTTTCCGGGCGCCCTGTTCCTGCTCGAGCCCGCGCCCGGGGCCGAAGCGCCCGCCTGGCGGTCCCTGTTCGACGGGCACAGCCTGGCGGGCTGGGTCACCCGCGGCGGCCGCTACGACGGCGCTGCGTTGTGGAGCGTCGAAGACGGCGTCCTGGTGGGCCGCACCGACGCGGCCGGCGAAGGCGGCCTGATCTACACCGAAGAGCTGTTCTCCTCCTTCGAGATCGAGTTCGACGTGGCCCTCGACTACCCCTTCGATTCGGGCCTGTTCGTGCGCATGCTGCCGCCCGGCGAAGCGCCCGAAGCGGCCGCTGCCCTGCCGTGGAGTGCGCCGCGGCCGCCGCGCGCCGATCTGAAGGGCGCCCAGGTGACCCTCGACCATCGCGACGGCGGCGAGATCGCCGCGATCTACGCCGACGGCTTCCTGATGCACAACGAAGCCGCCGCGGCACACTTCCGCCGCGGCGAATGGAACCGCGTGCGCTGCCGCGTGACCGGCTTCGACTTCCGCATCGAAACCTGGATCAACGGCGTTTCGGTGGGGGACTATCGCCTGCCCGCCGGCAGCCCCGGCTACGCGCCCTACGGCCGCATCGGCCTGCAGGTGCACCCCGCGGACCCGGCCCTCAAGGATCGGTGTGTGCGCTTCCGCGACATCCGCCTGCGCGAGCTGCCGCACTTCGATGCAGCGGACTGGAGCGGCTGGCAGGACCTCTTCGCCGGCGGCCTGGCGGGGCTCGAATTCAGCGGCGGCTCCGAGGGCTATCGCCTCGAGGACGGCATCCTGCGCGTGCCCTCCCAGGGCGGCGGCCAGGTCGAGACGCGCTCGCTGCACCAAGACTTCCGCATGCGCGCCGAGTTCCGCCTGGCGCGCATGGCCAATTCGGGCCTGTTCCTGCGAGCTCTGAAGGGCGGCGCCAATCCGGCCTACTCGGGCCACGAGGTCCAGCTGATCGACGACCTGCACTGGGGCCCCGAAACCGGCTCGCCGCTCCTGCCCTACCAAACCACCGGCGGCCTGTACGGCGCCTTCCCCCCGGGCCCCGCCAAGCGCTTCCACCCGCCGGGTCAATGGAACCTGCTCGAGGTGCTGATGCAGGGCCAGCGCCTGGCCGTGGCCCTGAACGGCCAAACCCTCTACGACCTGGACCTCTCCGTCCTCCCCGCCGATCCGCCCTTCCCCTCCCGCGCCCCCCGCGGCTTCCTCGGCTGGCAACGCTACGGCGCCCCCAACGTGACCCTGCCCTTCGCCCTCGAAGTGCGCCACTGGCGCGTGCAAGACCTTCCGCCCGCCGAGCCCCCGCGCTGACGCCCGGGCTGACCGCGCGAAAACCCCGGCGCTGATCCCTCCGCGTCGATCCTGCGGCGCTGATCCCGCCGCCGCCCTCAAGTCCCCGACGCCCCGCCCCGCGACCGCGCCGCCGCCTGGCCCCCGCATCGGCCTGGGGCCCAACCCCGGCAGCCGCTCACGAAACGGAGCGCACCGCGCCCAACACCTGCCCATGCCCATCCCCGACATCCTGGGCCTCCTCGGAGGCGCTTTGCTGCTCTTCGGCTACGCCCGCAAGGACCACCTGCCGCGCCTCCCCGCCGGCCTGATCAACTTCACCGGCGCCGGCCTGGTGGGCTACAACGCCTGGGTCCAATCCGCCTGGGGCCCCTTCGCCCTCGAAGCCGCCTGGATGGCCATCGCCCTCTGGACCCTGCGCCCCGCCGCGGCGCGCTGAAACCGCAAAGCGGCCCGAGCCCCTGCGGAGGCCCTGCGCCCCCTGTCCCGGCAATTGCGACAGCCTTCCGGTCTAGCGCTGCCCAGACTTCGAACGGGCCGGCGGAAAAGGGCCTGATCGCCTGATTGGCCCACCACTTTCGAAGCCTGCAGGTGGCCAATCGAACGGGAATTCGGTGAACGAAATTCGTTGAAACCAATGGGGCTAGTGATGAGCCGCTCAGCTTGCCCCGGCTTTCCGGGCCTCGGCCGGAGCTGTATTGTCGGGCAAGCAGCAAATCGCCCTCTCTGCCTGCGAGCCACTCCTCATGCCCTCCCAGATCCTCGTTGCAGCCCTCGTCGTGGCGATTGCTAGCGGCATCTACTACCTGATCACCGCGCGAAAGAGTGAGTTGAAGGCCGTGGCGCGCAGCAAACAACTGGACTCGGAGCGCGCCGCGGCTCGACCAGAGATCGACCCTCTGCGTACTCAACCGACCGCCGCAGGCTCGGAGCCGGGCTCTGGCGGCGCGTCCTCGCCCCCTGCAGCGGGGGGCACCGTGTTGGCTGACGTGGGTGCTTCTGGACTCTCCCATCCGGCCCGCGGCCGCTCGCACGTGAACTCGATCGGCATGCGGCTCCTCGGTGTCGATGCGGGGACCTTCGAGATGGGCAGCCCGAGCAACGAGAGCGGGCGTCGATCCGACGAACAGCGGCACAGGGTGACGCTGACACAGGCCTTCTGGATGGCCGAGACGAAGGTGACCCAGGGGCAGTGGCTGGCGGTGATGAAGGCGCAGCCGCGATGGCTCTTTCAATCGACCAATTGGGGCGCCGAGGTGGCAGCCGACAACATGAACTGGACCGAGGCGATGGACTTTTGCCGGCGTTTGACCGAGCGTGAGCGGCAAGCAGGTTCGCTGCCGGAGGCCTTTGAGTACACGCTTCCCACGGAAGCCCAGTGGGAATACGTCTGCAGAGCGGGCACGCAGACGGCTTACAGCTTCGGCGACGACGCTTCGAGGCTCGGGCAGTACGCGGTCTACGAAGGCAGTCGTGATGGTCCCCACGCACACCGGGTCAAAAGCCGCAAAGCCAATCCCTGGGGCTTCTACGACATGCACGGCAACCTCTGGGAGTGGTGTCGAGATGAGGTCGGCATCGATTCGGACTTCGCTCTGCTCGATTCGAATACGTACCGAGACGATATTCAGGACCCTCTGTCTCTGGGGGGCCCGCAGCGCGTGAATCGCGGCGGCAGCTGGGGCAACTCGCCCGCGTACTGCCGGTCCGCGGGCCGCGACGCAAGCGACCCGTCCGGCGCTGGCCCCGACCTCGGCTTCCGCCCGGTGCTGGCTTCCCCGACCGCATCAGGCTTGGAGCCAAGCCCCGGCGACGTGTCCTCGCCCGCTGCGGCAGGGGGCACCGCGTTCATTGAAGTGCGCGCCGCTGACCTCGCGCAGCCGTCACGGGGCCGCTCCTATGTCAACTCGATCGGCATGCGGCTCCTCGGTGTCGATACGGGGGCTTTCGAGATGGGCAGCCCGGAGACCGAGGAGGGTCGGTTGCCGTGGGAGCAGCTGCACAGCGTGCGGCTGACGCAGGCATTCTGGATGGCTGAGACGGAGGTGACCCAGGGCCAGTGGCTGCTGGTGATGAAGGCGGAGCCGCGAGGGGGCTTTCAATCGACCAACAGGGGCGCCGAGGTCGCAGCCGACAACATGGACTGGACCGAGGCGATGGACTTCTGCCGGCGTTTGACCGAGCGTGAGCGGGAAGCCGGTTTGCTGCCGGAGGCCTTCGAGTACACGCTTCCCACGGAAGCCCAGTGGGAGTACGTCTGCAGGGCGGGCACGCGAACGGCCTACAGCTTCGGTGACGATGTTTCGAAGTTCGGGCAGTACGCGGTCTATGAGGGCAGCCGTGATGGTCCCTACGCACACAGGGTCAAGCGTCTCAAGCCCAACCCCTGGGGCTTCTACGACATGCACGGCAACGTCTGGGAGTGGTGCTTGGACGAAGTCGACTGGAGTTCCGGCGGCCAATCGGATACCTACCGAGACGGCATCCAGGACCCGTTGGCGCAGGGTGGCCCGCGGCGCGTGCTCCGCGGCGGCGGCTGGTTCAACTCGTCCACGCTCTGCCGGTCCGCGCGCCGGGGCGCTTCCGACCCGTCCGACGCCAACGGCAGCCTCGGCTTCCGCCCTGTGTTGGCCCCCAGGTCCGGGGGTGGAGCCCGGTAGCGGAGGGGCGGCGCGGCGGTGGGGAGTCGAGTGGGCGGAGCCCCGAGCGACCACCGCCGAACGGCCCTCGAGCAGGCGGCGCTTCGAGGTGTGGGGATGTCTGCGGTCCGAAAACAGTGTGACGGGCGTCGAATGGGATTTGCCGGCGCTGATCCGGTCGCGGCTCGAGGCGAGCAGGCGAGGCGGATGGACGGTCCTTTTGTCGGCGCGCTGAGGTCGGTCGAGATGGAGCACGCCAGGTCAGCACGCCCCGCTAGCGGGCGCTGAAGACGCAAAGCGCCCGGAGTTCCTGCGGGCGCCCCGCGCTTCTGCGGACGCCCCGGGCTTCCGACGTGGCAACTTCGACAGCCCTCCGGCCGAGCGCCGCCCAGACTCCGACCGGGCCGGTGGCGAGGGGCCGGATCGGCTGGTTGGCGCACCTCTTTGCGACGCATGCCGGCGCCTGCTCGGCCAGGGATTCGGTGATCGTAAGTGACCCAGGGAAAGGGGCTTACGGATAAGCGGCTCAACTTGCCCCGGTTTTCTGGGCCTCGGCCGGAGCTGTATCATCATACGAGCAGCGACTCGCACCTTCTGCCCCCGAAGCACCTCCCCATGCGCCCCCTGATCCTCCTTGCAGCCCTCGTCGTCGCGATTCCCATCGGCCTCTATCTGGTCGCCGGCCGCTCCCTCGGGGAGCTGTTCGGCTATACCCGCGCTTCCGCGCAGGTGACCGTGGACAAGACCCTCGAGCAGGTGCCGGTGGAGGTGCGGGATCAGAAGCTCGACAACGACGTGGAGCTGCAGCGGCGGGCGCTCACCGACCACCAGGTGGCGCTGAACCTGTCGCGCCGCGAGCTGGACAATCTTTCGGCCCAAATCGCCGAGTTGGAGGGCAGCCTGGGCCGTCGCGAGCGGCTGTTGTCCGAGGCCTACCCGGTGCTCCAAAAGGCCATGGCGGACTCGCTCTCCGAAGTGCAGTTCGCGGGCAACACCCGCAGCCTGGCCGAGTTCCAGCGGGACATCGACCAGCTGCTGGGCGACCAGGAGCGCGAGCAGAAGCAGCTCGAGATCCGCCGCTCGGGCCTGACCAAGCTGAAGGCCAGCGTAACCCAGGGCGAGTCGGCGCTCTCCGAGATGCGCGACTCCCTGCTGGCGCTGCAGCAGGAGATCGACCTCTTGCGTGCCCGCCGGGAACAAGCGCGCCTCGAGGGCCAGACCCTCGACATGGTCGGCGCGGTCAGCGGCGCCAGCCTGCCGAACAGCACCGCCGTGGGCGCCGAGGCCGCCCGGCTGCGCGCGGAGGTCGACCGATTGGAAGCCGGCAACGAAGCCAAGCGCGAAACGATCCCGGGCAGCGCCGGTCCCAACCGGGTGGCCGCCGACTGGGAACGCCTGGAGCGCCTGAAGGCTTTCCAGGCCCAAACTGCCCCCGGTGCCTCCGGGGGCTCGGCCTCCGATCCGGCGGATCCGGCCCAGTCCGAATCGGGCTCGGCACTCCCGAAGGCTCCCGCTTCCAGCGGCGACGCCTGACCCAGACCGAGGCCCTCGATCGAGCTGCCATGGAAGCCGATCCCGGTGTCCTGGCGGGATGAATCCCCGGCCTTCGGCCTCGTCCGATTCAGCGAAAGTTTCGACTTCGCCCGCGAAATCCGCGTTCCGGCTACCCCCTGAATCGGGCAGCCGGCCGACTTTTCCCGCCGCTTCCTGCTGCCGTACGGTCCAGCTGCAGAACCTTGCCCCGGGGCGCGGTGTCGCCGCCCCCGCTGCCTGGATGCTTGCCTCGCACCCATGCCTGCCGACTCCGAACCCCAATACCTGGACCAGCAGCTGCTGGAGCTGCTCGATCGCCATCACCAGGCCAAGCAGCGGGTCCAGAGCGGCCAGGGGGCGCAGGCGTCGAAATCCGCAGCCCTGCTTCGGCAAGCCGAGCAGGAGCTGGCCGACTTCATCTACCGATTCGTGCACCAAGAGCTCAAGCCCAGCTTCCGGCGCAGCTTCCCGGCATCCTCCGCCGATACCGGCATCCGCTACACGGAGATGCTGAACAACCTCTTCGTGGAGGTGCTGGAGAAGCGCCCCGACGCGGTTTGGAAGGCGCAATCGACCCGCGCGATCGCCCGATTCGTGTCCGTGGCCCTGCGCAACGACCTGCTGACGGCCCTGCGAGCCATGAAGCGGCGTGAACGTCGCGAGGGTCACGTGACGCAAGCGGCTCCCGGTCCGGGTCAAGACGGGTTCGACCTCTGCGAGGACGAGACCTTGACGGCCCTGGCGCAGAACCGGCAGCAGTACTTCCGGTCTCGGTACGCGATCGACCTGGCGGACGCCCTGGAGATCATGGCCACCTGGCCGCAGCAGCCCGCCCCCTGGCCCGAGCGGGAAGAAGCCCTGCGGCTGCGTTGCATCGACGGCCTGACGTACGACCAGATCGCGGCTCAGACAGACGGCTCCGTGGAACGGGTGAAGCGCCTGATCGAAGAGGCGCTGACCGCCCTGCGGGCCAAGCTTTCCTGATGAAATCCGCCGCCTCGCAGCGCTGATTTCACCGCACCCCAGCTCCCTGCCGGCGGCGCTGCATGGCAAACTGTCCAACCGCTCGCCCCTGGCGGCTCGCGCCGTGGGAGCGGCTCCGGCCTTGGTCGTTCCGCGCCAATCGAATCAAAGGTCCGGCACCGACTCAACGGCTCCGTATTTCGGCCACCCAGGTCCGCTCCGAATATCTGACCCGTCTTCGGGCTCCGCCCCGCCCTAGCCCTCGCCACAGCCCCCCCTTGCCGCAGTGACAGAGCCCCAGAAGCAGCCCGAAGCAGAATCGGCTCCGCCGCCGGGGAATCTCCAGTCGATGCTGGGGGTTCCGGAGACGCCGCGGGAGGCGCGCGTTTGGGATGCCACGTATCAGGCGATCCTGGAGCGCGGATACGAGTTCGATAGGCATACCAATCTGAAAAGCGGGGCGAGCGCGGTGGTCATGAAGGCCCGGGAGAAGGGCCTCAAGCGGGACGTGGCGCTCAAGGTGATCGTGGACCCGACCAGCGAGCGCTCGCGCAAGCTGTTCGAGCGCGAGTCGAAGATGCTGACCGCGGCGGGGCTGCCCGAGGTGGTGGTGCGCTACCACACCAAGATCGAGCCCAAGGGCAAGGAGCACCAGCCGGTGCTGGTGCTGGAATGGATCGACGGGCAGAGCCTGGGGGAGTTCCTCAAGCGGCAGCCTCCGCGGTTGGAACGCCGCCTGGAGCTGACCCGCGAGCTGTTCGAGCGCCTGGCGGAGCTGCACGAGAGCGGCTGGTTCTGGCGGGACCTCTCCCCGAACAACATCCTGATCGATCGGAAGACGGGCCACCTGCGCTTCATCGACTTCGGGCTGGCCAAGCTGCAGGCGGACCGCCAGGCCTCGATCCACACGCTGGGTCCCGGGGGCACGCCGTACTTCACCAAGGACGCGATCCTGGCGGGCGAGATCCAAGCGACGGTGCAGGACGACGTGCGCGCCGCAGCGATGATGGCCTTGCGCGTGCTGGGGGTCGAAAACGCCAAGACGCGCGAGACCAGCGGCGGGGAA
>JBILNK010000037.1:0-27860 GCA_044375105.1 Planctomycetota bacterium | reverse complement strand
GGGCCCTCCCCGGCCGGGCGTGCGGCCAGCCCGCGCGGCTTGCCCGGCAGGTGCAGCTGGCGGCGCGCCGAGAAGCGCGGTCCCGGCGCGGCGCCGGAAGGGGCGGGGGGCGCCTCTGCGGGGGCGGGCGCGGCTGCCCCAGGCGTTGGTGCGGCCGCGGGCGGCGCTGCGTCCGGAGCCGCGGCCTCGGGCGCGGGGGTCCCCGGCCCGCAGGCAGCGAGGGCGAACAAGGGCAGCGACGCGGCCCAGGCCGCCCGCGGGCGGGGGGCAAAGCGGCCGGTGAGCGATCGGGGGCGCATGGCGGGGGCGAGGGGCGCGTCGGGGTGGGGCTTCGGCGGGTGGGGCCAGCGGCCCATACTGCCAGGCCGAGGAAACCGCGCTGGCTCTGCCGCTAGCTTGCGGGCCGCGACCCACGCTCTGACCGCCCGATGGCCTCCCGCCCGAACCTGACCCTGCTGCTCCTGCCCGCTGTGGGCCTGGTCGGCCTGCTGACCTTCCTGCTCTGGCCGGCCGGGCCCTCGTCCGAGCCCGCAACCGGCCCGGAGTCGGGCGCCCGGCTGCCGACGCAGCCCACCGTGTTCGAGCCGGCGGTGCGCGGCACCACGATCGAGCTGGCTGGCGCCGAGGAGCGCGCCGTGAGCGGCCCGGCCCAGCCCAGCACCGTGCTCTGGCCCCTCGAGGTCGAGCTCGAGCTGCTGCGTCCGGCCGATCTGCCGGCGGTGCCGTCGGGCCCGCCGCTCGGCTCGGGCCGCAACGCGCGGCTCAGCGGGCGCATCGGCGACGAGCGCGGCCAGGGCGCCAGCGCCAACCTGCGCTTCGTGGCCGGCCCGAACACCGGCCGGGTGCTGTCCACCGATTCGGAGGGCCGCTACGGGGCCAGCGATCTCTACCCGGGCATGAACGTGGTCGAGATCGAAGGACCCGGGCTGTACGGCGCGCGGCGCGAGATCCGCACCAGCGGCTCCCAGGCGAGCGAGCTGAATCTGGGCTTCGGCCGTCCGGGCTCGGTCTCCGGCCGCGTGTTCGACCCCGCCGGCAACCCCATGGCCGGCGTGCAGGTCAAGGTCGACGGCCACAGCGCCGAGACCAACACCGACGGCATCTTCTTCGTGGCGCGCTGCGCTCCGGGCCGCGTGCTGGTCGAGATCCAGCATCCCGGCTTCGCGCCCATGCGCCAGGTGCTGGGCGTGACCCAGAACTTCGCCCTGCCGCACCAGCGCGTCAGCTATCGCCTCGAGCGTTCGGCGGGCCTGCGGGTCGAGCTCGAGAATTTGGTCGGCCCGGCCGGGGAAACGCGCATCTTCGTGCTGCCCTCGAGCGTGGAATTCGATCGCCGCTTCGACTGGTCGCGCTCCGGCAGCGCGGTCACCAGCGGCACGAGCGTGGAGCTCACCGACCTGCCTCCCGGTCCGGCCAAGGTGGTCTGCTTCCGCGCCGGCGCCGCCGCCAACCCGCGCTTCCAGCAGATCAATCTGGTGGCCGGCGAGACGGTCTCCCTGCGCGTGCGCTTCGAAGGCTCACCGGTGGTGCGCGGGCGCGTGGTCGAAGACGGCAAGCTGGTGCGCGGCGCGCGCGTGCGCCTGCTGGCCGCCGATCCCCCGGGCGTGTTCTTGCGCCACACGGCGATCGACACCCTGAGCATGGAATCGGAGGTTTATCCGCTGCTGCCTTCGATGCAGGAGGAGTTCCTCACCGACGACCAGGGGCAATTCCTGGCCACCTCCTGGAGCGACCTGTCGCCCTGGCGGCTGGTGGAAGCGCTCTCGCCCGATGGGCAAAAGCGCGCCCTGGCGGCGGTCGGGCCGGGCATGGAGGAGATCGAGCTTTCCCTGCAGGCCCTGTCCGCCGGGCCGGCGGAGCTGGTGCTGGAGCTGCCCGGCCGGCGCCAGGCCCTGCCGATCGAGATCGAGCTCAACGGCCAGCCGGGGGAGCGCTTCGAGTTGCCCGCCGAGCGCCCGCTCGAGATCCGCGGCCTGTCGGCGGGCATCTGGCGCTTGGAGGTGCGCTGGTACACCCAACGGCTGCTGCGCGAACTCGAGGTCGAGCTGGACGGCACCGTCAGGCGCAGCCTGGCCCTGCCCAGCGAAGCGATCCTCGGCCAGGACCAGGAGACCTGGAGCAAGGCTGGCCGCGATTGGCCGCTGTGATCCGGCGTTGCGGCGGGGGACGTAGGATGGCGGGCCCCCCGCTTTTGCCTCCATGTCGCTCCCCCCGGCCGCGCCCCGTCCGACCCTGATCCTCGATGGCCAGAGCCTGACCCTCGAGGGTCTGGCCCCGCTGCTCGCCGGGCAGAGGCCCCGGCTGGTGCTGACCGAGCGCGCCAAGGAAGCCATGGGCGCTTCCCGCCGGCAGGTCGAGCGCACGGTCGAGTCGGGCGCGGTCGTGTACGGCTTGACCACCGGATTCGGGCGCCTGAAGAGCGTGGCCATCGCGCGCGGGGACCTGGCCGCGCTGCAGCAGAACCTGGTCCTGTCCCATTGCTGCGGGGTCGGCGAGCCGATGGCCGACGCGGAGGTCCTGGCCATGCTGATCCTGCGGCTCAACGGGCTGGCGCGCGGCCACTCCGGCGTGCGCGTCGAGCTGGTCGAGCGCTGGATCGAGCTCTACGAGGCCGGCTTCCTGCCGATCGTGCCACGCCAGGGCAGCGTGGGCGCCAGCGGCGACCTGGCGCCCCTGGCGCACCTGGCGGCGGCTTTCCTGGGGCACGGGGAGGCCAAGCTCGCCGGCCGGCGCATGCCGGCGGCGGAGGCCCTGCGGCGCCTGGGCCAGCGGCCCCTGGCGCTCGAAGCCAAGGAGGGGCTGGCGCTGATCAACGGCACCGAGGCGATCAAGGCGGTGGGGGGGCTGGCGCTCCTGCGGGCTAAAAACCTCATCCAGGCCGCCGATGCGATCGGGGCCCTCAGCCTGGAGGCCCTGCTCGGCAGCCTGACGCCCTTCGATCCGCGGCTGGCGGAGCTCAAGGGCCACGCCGGCCACCGCCGCACGGCGGCCAACTTCCGCGCGCTGCTGGCCCACAGCGCGGTCCTGGCCAGCCACGCCGATTGCGACCGGGTCCAGGATCCCTATTGCCTGCGCTGCATCCCCCAGATCCACGGGGCGGTCAAGGCCGCCTACGAGCACGTCAGCGCGATCGTCGCCGGCGAGCTCAACGCCGTGACCGACAACCCCGTGCTGTTCCCGGAGCAAGACGAGGTGCTCTCGGCGGGCCTGTTCCATGGCCAGCCGCTGTCGATCCCGCTCGACTACCTGGGCCTGGCCCTGTGCACCCTGGCCAACGTGTCCGAGCGGCGCATCGAGCAGCTGGTCAACCCGGACTTGTCGCGCCTGCCGGCCTTCCTGACCCCGCGCCCGGGGCTCAACTCCGGTTTGATGATCGCCCAGGTGGCCGCCGCGGCTCTGGCCTCCGAGAACAAGGTCCACGCCCACCCGGCCTCGGTCGACACGGTGCCGACCAGCGCCAACCAGGAGGACCACGTGTCGATGGGCATGACCGCGGCGCGCAAGCTGGTCACGATCGTCGAGAACGTCGAGCGCGTGCTGGGCATCGAGTACCTGTGCGCCGGGCAGGCCCGCGAATTCCATTCCGAGCTGGTCTCGGGCGTCGGCCCGCGGGCCCTCGAGGCTTTGCTGCGCACGCGGGTCGCGCCCTTGGGCGAGGACCGCTTCCTGCACCCGGACCTGGTCGCAGCCGGCGAGCTGGTGGCCAGCGGCGCCGTGGTGCGCTGCGCCGAAGCGGCCCTCGGGGCGAGCCTGCTGTCATGAGCCCGCGGCCGGAATCGCATCCGGACGCCCGCCCGAGCGCGGGCTGCGGCGTCGCACACGGACGCCGGCCTGTGCAGGGGCGCTGGCTGTGGCGCTGGCCTTGGCTCTGCCTGGCCCTGCTGCCCGCCTGCCGGACGCCGGCGCCGACGCCGGCCCAAGATCCCGACGAATGGGCCCCCACCTGGCGGCGCGAATCCCCGAGCGGCTGGCTCGAGCGCGGTTACCTGCACATCGGCGAGCGCGACCTCACCGCCAACAACCTGCCCTTCGACGACAGCCAGCTGGCCATCGGCCTCGAGATCATCGGCGCCCCGCCGGGCACCCCGGTGGAGTTCGCCCTGGGCCTGTTCGGCTCGGCCAACGCAGGCGGCCCGGGCTCCTGGATCGACCTGGTCTTCGGCAAGCCCGAGGCGGAGACCGACGCCAGCGGCGCCTTCGAGGACGGCGAACAGAGCTCGGCCTTCGAGATCAGCCTCGGTTTGCACAAGGAGCTCTCCCTGCTCGGCGGCTGGCTCAGGCCCCACGCCGGCCTCGGTTTGGCGGGCATTCAGCAGCGGCGCTTCGAGATCGTCGCCGGCGACACCGACAGCTTCAGCGACGCCGACCTCGGCTACTACGCCCAGACCGGGCTGCGCCTGCTGTTCGCCCGCGGCGCCAGCATCGGCCTCGCGCTGCGCTGGCTCGAGGGCACGGACCTCGACCTGGGGGGCGTGGAGACCAGCGCAGACTATTTCCAGTGGGCCTTCACGCTGAGCTTCTTCGCTTGACCGCACCGCGTCACGCCCGCCCCAAGGCCCGCGCATGAGCGCTCCGCACCCCGCCTTCCTGCTCGAACAGTACACCGTGCTGGCCAACTCGCCGGCGGTGCTGACCAAACCCGAGCTGGCCGGCATCGATCCGCTGACGCGCCGCGTCGGCCTGTTCATGGTCTTCGACAGCGGCGGGCGCTCGTGGGCCTTCCGTGACGATTCGGCGCCGCGCCTGCGCCCCGATTTCCGCATCACCAGCGACCCGGACGGGCACGATCTGCTGCTCCGCGTGGCACCCGAGGCCCCGGGCTCGAAGCGCCTGCTGGTGACGGCCGCGGACGCCGCGCCGATCGGCGCCTTCACGCCGCGGCCCGGCCCGCTGCTGGCGCGCTGCTGGCGCATCGACGAAGCGCTCGGCGGCCGCCGCGCCGAGCTACGCGACCGAGACTGGCGCTCCGGCTTGGCCCGCGGACTCGGCCTCAAGTCACGCCGCGAAGCCTGGCTCCTGACCCCCGACCAGGGGCGGCCGGCGTTCTTGTTCCGCGAGCCCGAGCCCTTGCCCTATCGCTTGCGGGTCGTGACCCCGCCCGAATTCGCCCTGGACCGCCGCCTGCTCCTGGCCGCAGCCCTTTGTCTGCCGGCCCTCGAAGGCCTGACCGACTACCTGTCCGGGTCCTCGGTCGCGCAGCCCGACGTCGGCGGCGGCGGAAAGTCCGGCTGAGCGGGGGCGCGCGCGGCTTCAGGCCAGCTGCCGCTCGGCGCGCCGGCGGCTGAGCCGGAAGGCCACCGGGACGAGGCCCAGGGCGATCAGGGTGGCGCCGGCGACGCCCATGCCGATGGCTACGGCGAGGGGCGGCCAGAATTGGCCGCCGGCGATGATCAGGGGCAAGAAGCCAGCCATGGTCGTCAGGGTGGTCGCCAGGACGTGGCCGGTGGCGCGGCGCACGACCCGGGCCATGGCCTGCGGCTGCCCGGTGCGGGCCAGGGGGTCGGTCGAGAGGTCCGTCAGCACCACGATCGAGTCGTTGATCGCCACGCCGACCAGCCCCATGGAACCGATGATGGCCATGAATCCGAACGGGTAGCCGAAGACGTAGATGGCGAGCAGACCGAGCCCGATCGACAGGCCGGCCACGACGAAGATCAGCGCGCTCAGCCGGTAGGAGCCGAAGGACAGCACCAGCGTGGCCAGCATCAGCACCACCAGGATCCCGACCGAGCCGGCCAGATCCGACACGGCGTCGTCGCGCTCCGCGGATTCGCCGCCGACCTCGATGCGATAGCCCTCCGGCAGGGCCAACGGATCGCGCTCGAGCTCGGCCTCCAGGGCCGCCAGGGTCAGGCTGGGCAGCAGCCCGGCCGCAAGGAAGCCCTGCACGTCGGTGAGCCGCTCTCCATCCCGATGGGGGATCGAAGCGAAGGCCGGGCGGCGCTCGAGGCGCGCCAGGGCGTCGAGGGGCAGACGCTTCGTATCCGCCGCCAGAGCCAGCTCGGACAGGCGTTCGAAGTCGCGCCGGCCCGAGGCCTCGAGGCGCACGAACAGGGGCAGTTCGACCGTCGCTTCGAGCAGCGAGCCGCCGCGCTGGCCTTCGGTCAGGCTGGCCAGCTCTGCGGCCAGGTCGAGGGGCCGCCGACCGGCGGTCAACCAGCCGCGCTCGCTGCCGGCGAGCTCGAAGACCGCGCGCCCGTCGTCGAGGGTCTGGCGCGTGTGGATCACCCCCGGCAACCGCGTGATGCGCTCGCGCAGCTGCTGCCCGAGCCGCGCCAACTCGGCGAGGTCCGGACCGAACACACGCAGCTCGACCGGAGCCTCGAAGGGTGGACCCTGTTCCAAGAGGCGCACCACCGATTGGGCTTCCGGCAGCGCGACGTCGAGCAGCGCCTGCAGGCGGTTGGCCAGGCGCGGCGTGTCGCGCGGGTTGCGGACCTCGATCAGGGCCTGGGCATAAAAGGGCGCCCCGGAGGTGCCCTCCGGGATGTTGTAGTAGAATTTGGGCGCGCTCTTGCCCACGAAGACGTGCACGCGCTCGATCCCATCGAGCGTGCGAGCGAGGCGCTCGACTTCCAGCGCCGCCTCGGTGCTGCGCTCGAGGCTGGCGCCCTGGGGCAACCAGAGCTGGGCCTGGAATTGGTTGCGGTCGCTGGGCGGGAAGAACTGCTCCGGCAACGAGGTCGCGGCGACGAAGCCGAGCAGCGACGGCAAGCACAGGCCCACGGCCGCTAGACGCGGCCTTTGGAGCAGCCGCACGAGCAGGCCTTCATAGCGCTTGGCCAGCCCGGCCGAGCGCAGGCCGTGGTTCCACCAGCCGCGGCCCTGGTCCGCCGCGGGCGGCAGCCGGGCGGCCCAGGCGGGCAGGATCGTCAGGGCCAGCAGCAGCGAGCTCGACAGGGCCAGGATCACGGTGATGCCGATGGCCGAGACGAATTCGCCCGCCGGACCCGGCATCAGCACGATCGGCATGAAGGCCAGCACGGTGGTCAAGGTCGAGCTGGTGAGCGGCAGGAACAGGTGCGCCGCGCCCTCGCGCGCAGCCTCCTCCGGGGCCCGGCCTTGATGCCGCAGGTGGCGCACCTCGTCGACCATCACGATCGCGTTGTCGATCAACAGGCCCAGGGCGATGATCAGGCCGGTGACCGACATCTGGTGGATCTCGATCCCGAAGACCTGCATGCCGGCCAAGGTCAAGGCCGAAGCCAGGGGCAGGATCGAGGCCACCAGCAGGGCCTGGCGCCAGCCCATGCAGAACAGCAGCACGCCGAGCACCGCCAGGGCGCCCAGTCCCAGGTTGACGGCCAGGTTGGCGAGCCGGGCGCGGGTGAAGACGCTCTGATCGAAGAGCAGCTCGAGCCCGAGCGGCGGGGCCAGGTCGCCGCGCTGGCGCTCGAGCTCGGCGTGCGCTTGCTGGGCCCAGCGATCGATGCGCTGGTCCGGTTCGATCAGGGCCGCCACCACGACCGCGCGGCGTCCATCGACCAGGGCCAGGTCCGGCTCCGGTTCGCCCCAGGTGCGCCGCAGGCTGCCCACGTCGCCGGCCTGCAGCTCCGCGCCGTGCGCGCCCTGGGCCACCGGCAGGGAGCGGATGCGTTCGAGATCCAGGAACTCCCCGGCGACCTCCAGGGACAGTTCCTGGCGTGGATCGAATAGCCGTCCGGCCGGCAGCTTGGCGTCGCCGCGCTCGAGCCGCCGGGCCAGGTCGGCGGCGCCGAGCCCGAGTTCCGCCAGGCGCTCGGCCGGCACGGCCAGCTCGAGGCGCTCCTCGACCGCGCCGCCGATCTCGATCTGTTTGGTGCCGGGGAGCCGCTCGAGGCGGTCCCCGAGCTGCTCGGCCAGGCGGGTCATCAGGCCCAGCGGCGCCGCCTCGGGCGGACCGTCCCAGGTCAGCGCTGCGATCATTGCCTTGGCGGACACATCCTGTTCGATCAGCTCCGGGCCCAGGCTGCCCGCGGGCAGCCGGCTGGCCACCTGCTGCAGGCGGGTGCGCACCTTGGACCAGACCTGCTCCGCGGCGCGGTCGTCGGTGATGCGCGTGTCGAGCTCGAGGCGGATGCCGCTGTAGCCCGTGCGCGAGGTCGAGATCGACAATCCGATCTGTTCGATGCGCTCGAGCTCGTCCTCGAGCTTGGCGGTGATCAGCGCCTCGACACGCTCGGCGTCGGCGCCCGGAAGCAGCGTCTCGACCAGGGCGTAGCGATTGACCAGCTTGGGGTCCTCGGTGCGCGGCAGGCGTTCGATCGCCACGGCGCCGGCCACCAACGCCAACAGCACCAGCAGCCAGGCGGCCTGGGGCTCGCGGAAGAATCCGCCCGCGATGCTGCGGGCCAGGTCCCGTGCGCTCATCGCCCGGCCTCCCCGCTCGGCTCGGCGTCGGCCGCCTCGACCCACTGGCCGGCCACGGCCCGATGCACGCCGCTGGCCAGCACCCGCTCGCCCTCCGCCAGCAGGCCGCTGACCAGCACCCGCGGACCGGCGTCGTGCACGACCTCGAGCACCCGGCGCTCGAGCTCCGTGCGGCCTCCGCGCTCGACCAAGGCGTAGGCCGCCCACAGGCCTTCTTCGCCGCGCACCAGGGCCTCGGCCGGCAGCCACAGCCCGCGGGCCTCGACCGTGCGCTCGAAGGGCAGGCAGACCAGCGCTCCCGCGGAGCTGCGCGCGCTGTCCGCGCTCGTCAGGGCGAACAGCGCCGTGCGCGTGCGCGTGGCCGGATCGGATTCGGGCAGTGCGGCGATCCAGGTGGCGGCGACCTGGCGGCCCTCGAGATCGAGCAGCACCTGCGGCGAATCCGCCAGGCGCGCCTCGAGTTCCACCAAGACCGCCGGCGGCAGGCCGATCCAGGCCTCCAGGGCGTCGCTCTCCACCAGGCGCAGGGCGCTTTGGCCCGGCGCCGCCAGGGCGCCGACCTCGAGCCCCAGCTCGGCCACGCGGCCGGCGAAGGGCGCGCGCAGCTCGGAGAGTTCGAGCTCGAGCCCGAGCCGCGCCTCTTCGGCTTCGGCCGCGGCGAGTTCGGCCCGTGCGGCTTCGATCTGCTCGCTGCGCGTGCCGTTTTCTAGCTCCGACAAGGACGCGCGCGCGCCCTCCAGGGCCGCCGCCCCGGCCTCGGCCGCGCGCCGGGCCAGGTCCGCCTCCTCCTGGGACCCATGCTTGCCCTCTGCCAGGACCTGCAGGCGCTGGGCCGTCAGCTGCGCTGCCGCGAGGCGCGCCTCCCATTCGCGCACGCGCGCCGCCGCCAGTTCGATCTGTTCAGGGCGCGGACCGCGCTCGAGCTCCTCGAGGCGCGCCGCGGCCGAGCGCACCCGGGCGGCCGCCGCGCGCTGCTCGGCTGCGAGGGGCCGCGTTTCGAGCCGCGCCAGCAGGTCCCCGGCGGCCACCGCCTGGCCCTCCTGCACACACAGCTCCACGACCCGGTCGGAGCGTCGGAAAGCCAGCTCCGAGCTGCGTCGGAAGCGCAGCTCGCCGTGGTAGCGGCGTAGGACCTGGAGGCTGGTCGCGGGTTCCGGCAGGGTCCAAGCGACCGGCAGCGGTCGGCGCGGGGGGGGCGCGCCCGCGGCCCGCTGGCAGGATCCCAGGGCCAGGCAGGCCAGCAGCAGGCTCACAGCCGCGGGGGACGGGAGCCAGGCCTCGTCGGCAAATAATTGACGGTTCGTCATATTTTGGCGCTGGGGGAGCGGGTCGTGTGTGGGTCGGCAGGCAGGCTTCGGCCCAGGCTGGGCCGGCGGGGTCAGGGGCGGCGCCCCGGAGCCTGGATCGGCGGGTCCGAAAACAGCTCCAGGTCGATGCGCGCGGCGATCTGGTCCCAGTCGCACTCCGCGGTCAGCGGCCGCCAGCCGTAGCCGTCCAGCAGCGCGCGGTAGGCCCGCTCCAGCACCCACAGGGGGTCGGCCACCCCCAGGGCGCCCAGGTCGAGGTCCATGGCCGCCAGGCTGTAGTGGCCGAAACTGGTGGCCCACAGGGTGAAGGCCAGTTCGCCCGGGTTGCGCCCCGGCTCCCAGGGCAGCTCGCCGCGGGCGATTCCGTCGCGGATCACGCCGATCAGGACCCCGTGGCAACGCTCCTCGATCTGCGCGAGCCGCAGATTGCTCTCCGGGCTCGCTTTGGCCCGCAGCGGCTCGGAAAGGGCGATCTGGGTCACCCGCAGGTCCTCGGGGTAGAGCAGCGCGAAGCGCCGATAGGCCCGCCCGATGGCCAGCATGCGCTCGCGCGAAGGGCCGCGCCACAGGGCTGCGCGCTCGAACAGGGCCAGCTTGCGCTCGGTCAGGTCGCCGACCAGGGCCAACAGCAGGTCTTCCTTGCTGCCGAAGTGCTGGTACAGCGTGCCTTTCGAGAACTCGGTGGCCTCGGCGAGCGCATCCATGGTCAGGCCGAGGTAACCGCGCTCGAGCAGCAGGCGGCGCGCCAGCTCCAGATAGCGGCGTTCGCGCTCGGCGCGCTCGCGCTCTTTCTTGGCGCGGCCGGCGGGGTTCCTGCGCAGGGGCGGCATCCGGATGGGGCGGTGGGGCGGCGGGCGGGCGCTGGTCGGGGTCGGCGGAGGTGCGCCTGCGGAGCCGGGGGAGTCCAGCAGAAAAGTGACGCTCCGTCAATATGGAGCCGGTTCAGCCCAGGCGGGCCCGCGCGGTGGGCCCGGCGGCCCCGGGGAGCCCCCCCTGGGGAGCCCTTCCGACGCCGCCCAGGCCGTACCCTGGGCTTCCCGCCGCGGGCCGCCGCCCGCCCCGCCGCCCCCTCCGACCATGGCCAATCCGACCGCCGCCGCCCCCCTGCCCCCGCTCGAGATCCGCCCCGGCCCGCAGCGCGCGCCCCGCGGCCGGGCGCGCCGCTGCCGCTCCTGGAAGGCGGAGGCGGCCCTGCGCATGCTGCTCAACAACCTGGACGCCGAAGTGGCCGAGGACCCGGCGAACCTGGTGGTCTACGGCGGCTCGGGCAAGGCCGCGCGCGATTGGGACAGTTTCGCGGCCATCGTGCGCACCCTGGAGCGCCTGGCCGAGGACGAGACGCTGCTGATCCAGTCGGGCCGCCCGGTGGGGGTCTTCCGCACCCACGCCCAGGCCCCGCGCGTGCTGCTGGCCAACTCGAATCTGGTGGGCCACTGGGCCAACTGGGAGCACTTCAGGAAGCTCGAGGCCGAGGGCAAGATGATGTTCGGCCAGATGACCGCGGGCTCGTGGATCTACATCGGCACGCAGGGCATCGTGCAAGGCACCTACGAGACCTTCGCGGCCTCGGCCCAACGGCATTTCGGCGGCACGCTCAAGGGGCGTCTGGTGGTCACCGCGGGCCTGGGCGGCATGGGCGGCGCCCAGCCCTTGGCGGCGGTCATGAACGAGGGCACCTGCCTAGCAGCCGAGGTCGATCGGTCTCGCACCCAAAAGCGCCTCGACACGCGCTACCTGGACGTGTGCATCGACGACCTCGACCGCGCCATCGACCAGGCCCTCGAATGGAAGCGCCAGGGCGTGGCGCGCTCGATCGGGGTGACCTGCAACGCGATCGAACTGCTCGAGCGCCTGGTGGCCCGCGGCGTGACCCCGGACGTGCTGACCGACCAGACCTCGGCCCACGATCCGCTGATGGGCTACGTGCCCGCCGGGGTGAGCCTGGCCCAAGCGGCCGAGCTGCGCCGGCGCGACCCGGCCGAGTACCAGCGCCGCTCGCTGGCCTCGATGGTGCGCCATGTCGAGCTGATGAACGAGCTGCAGCGCCGCGGCGCGGACACCTTCGACTATGGCAACAACCTGCGCGGCTTCGCCAAGGAAGCCGGTTGCCAGCACGCCTTCGAATTCGAAGGGTTCGTGCCCAAGTACGTGCGGCCGCTGTTCTGCGAGGGCAAGGGCCCCTTCCGCTGGGTGGCGCTCTCCGGCGATCCCGCGGACATCGCCGTCACCGACCGGATCGTGCGCGAGCTGTTCCCCGCGGACCGGGCCCTGCTGCGCTGGCTCGACATGGCCGCCGAACGCATCGCCTTCCAGGGCCTGCCGGCGCGCATCTGCTGGCTCGGCTACGGCGAGCGCGCCAAGGCCGGCCTGGCCTTCAATCGCGCCGTGCGCGATGGGCGCCTCTCGGCGCCGATCGTGATCGGCCGCGACCACCTCGATTGCGGCTCGGTGGCCTCGCCGAACCGCGAGACCGAGGCCATGAAGGACGGCACCGACGCCGTGGCCGACTGGCCGATTCTCAACGCGATGCTGAACGTGGCCTCCGGCGCCGCCTGGGTCAGCTTCCACCACGGCGGCGGCGTGGGCATGGGCTACAGCCTGCACTCCGGCCAGGTCACCGTGGCCGACGGCAGCGACGAGGCCGAACAAGCCCTCCAACGCGTCCTGACCAACGACCCCGGCACCGGCGTCATGCGCCACGTGGACGCCGGCTACCCCGAAGCGATCGCCTGCGCCCGCTCCAAAGGCCTCGACCTGCCGATGCTCGACCAGCACACCCCCACCCGCCGCTGACGCCGAGCGGGCCCCGTTGCCGCAGGCCGCGGGCCGAACCGGGCCTGCCTGCGCGGCGATCGGTTGCCTTTCGATTCGCCTCGGGTCCGGGGCTGCCGCCCCGGACGAGTGCGCGGGTGTGCGGCCCACAGGGCGCGGCCTGCCGTCGTTCCTCGATCCGTCATCCGAGGCGCAGTCGTCCCAGGGGAGGGCCGGATCGGGGGGGCTCTGCTTTGGGGCTGCCGGTGGGCGGGGGGGCGCTAGGCGAGAATCCCGGGGTGACCCCTGCGTAGGCCTGCCCTCCGTCCCTCCGCTGCCATGCCTTACCTGGCCATCGCCCTGTTCTTTGGAATGCCCGTGCTCCTGGCCCTCTTCGGGGTCGGGATCTACAACGGGTTGGTGACGCTGCGCAACCGGCATCAGAATGCGTTTTCGCAGATCGATGTGCAGCTCAAGCGGCGCTACGAACTGATCCCCAATCTGGTCGAGGTGGCGCGCAGCTACCTGCGCCATGAGCGCGAGACCCTGGAGGCGGTGATCCAGGCTAGGAACAGCGCCTTCCAAGCCCACAAGGCCCTGGGCGAGGGCGGCGACTCGGGCGGCGCCATGCAGCGCCTGGCGGCGGCCGAGGGCGCGCTGGGGGGCAGCCTGGGGCGCCTGCTGGCGGTCGCCGAGGGCTATCCGGACCTCAAGGGCAACCAGAACATGCAGGCCTTGATGGAGGAGCTTTCCTCGACCGAGAACCGCATCGCCGCGGCGCGCCAGGCCTACAACGACGCGGTGATGGTCTTCAACACGCGGCGCGAGAGCTTCCCTGCTTCGGCGATCGCGGGCATGTTCCGCTTCGAGCCGGCCCCGCTGTTCGAGCTCGAAGAACAGGTCATGCGCCAGGCGCCCAAGGTCTCCTTCGGCTGAAGGCCTTGGCGGCAACGGGCTGGCTGTCGATCGGGCCGCTCCCCGAAGGGTGGCCCGGCACGGCCCCGCACCTGGCTCAGGATCCCGAGGGGGCCCGCGCGCCCGGGCGCCGTTTTCGCCCTCGCGCGATCCCGGGGACCGGCGGCGCTGGGCTGGGGCGCTTCGGGGCCTGGCCGACTTCGCAGAGCGAAGCCGCCTGTGCAGGCTCCGGTCGCGTCCCTCACGGCCAACGGAACTCCCCGAGCTCCCGGCAAGGCGCCCCGGGCTGCACCCGAGCCGTCCGAAGCGCCCGTTCGCGCGGCTTTGGCTCGCCCCGGGGCGTCCTCTTCGGGAGCGCCCGGCCCTGAATTCCAGCGGTCCGCGCTCGACGCGGGCCCAGGTGGACAAGCCCCATGGACTTCTTCGAGCACCAGGACCGAGCGCGCAGCAACAGCGTGCGCCTGCTGTTTCTGTTCGCCCTGGCGCTCATGGCGATCTTCGCGGCGCTGTACGTGCTGGCCAGCGTGGTGCACGTGTGGGGCGAGGAACACTTTCCGACCGGGCCCCGGGGGCCGGGCTGGTTCGACCCGGCCCGCCTGGCGCTGACGGCGGCCTTCACGGGGCTGCTGGTGGGCGGCGGATCGGCGCTGCGCATCGCGCAGCTGCGCTCCGGGGGACGCAGCGTCGCGGAGTCCCTGGACGGCCGCCTGTTGCTGCGCGGCCAGGGAGGTTTGGCGGAGCAGCGCCTGCTGAACGTGGTCGAGGAGCTGGCCATCGCCGCCGGCTGCCCGGTCCCGCAGGTCTACGTGCTCGAAGGCGAGCCGGCCATCAACGCTTTCGCCGCGGGGCTGACGCCCGGCGATGCGGTCATCGGGGTGACCCGCGGCGCGCTGGACCAGCTCGATCGCGACCAGCTGCGCGGCGTGATCGGGCACGAATTCAGCCACATCCTGAATGGCGACATGCGCCTCAACGTGCGGCTGATCGGACTCTTGTACGGGATCCTGTGCCTGTCGCTGTTCGGGCGCAGCTTGCTCCGGACCCGCCGCGGCGGCTTCGTGGTGCGCTCGCGGCGCCAGGGCGACAGCCCGGCGATCGTGCTGGCCCTGGGGCTCCTGCTGATCGGTTCGATCGGCGTGTTCTTCGGCCGCTTGATCCAGGCGGCCGTTTCGCGCCAGCGCGAGCTGCTGGCGGATGCCTCCGCGGCCCAGTTCACGCGCGATCCCGAGGCCCTGGCGCGGGCCCTCGAGGCGATCGGCGGGCACGGCTCGGTGCTGTCCCATCCGCGCAGCGGCGAGGTGGCTCACATGCTGCTCGGGGCCGGCCGGCCGGCCGGCTTCTTTTCGGGCTGGTTCGCCACGCACCCGCCGATCGCCGAGCGCGTCGCGCGGCTGCGCAGCCGGCCTTTCGCGCCGCGTGCGAAGGCAGCGCTCGAAACCCTCGGTGAGGCTCTGAGTGCACCCGCAGCGTTGACCCTCGGCGCCGCCCCGCGCTCAGCTCCGCCCGCGGCCCGGGCGGCCGAATCGAAGGGCCCGACCCACGAGCGTCCGCGCCGCGGCCCGTCCACAGCGCTCGGTTTCGCGCCCGCTTCGCCCGCTGGTGCGGCGCGGCCCCGCGCTCCGGCCCGGCCGGCGGACCAGCTGCTGGCGCATGCCGCCGGAGCGCTCGATCCCGCGGCTGTATCCCTGTCGCGCGAGCTGATCGCCGCCCTGCCGGAAAGGCTGCTGCGGGCCAGCGCCGAGCCCCTCGATGCGCGCGCCGTGGCGCTCGGGCTGGTGCTCGGGCGCGGGCACGGCGGTCGCGCGGAGTCGGTGCTCGCGGGCCTCGAGCCCGGTCTTTCGCGCGAGCTGGCCCGTTTGCGCCCAGAGCTCGAGAGCCTGCCTGCGGAGCTGGCCTTGCCCCTGTTCGAACTGTGCCTGCCCGCGCTCAAGTCCTGTTCGAGCGCCCAGTACCTCGAGCTCAAGCGATCGCTGTTCGCCGCCAGCGATCTCGATGGGGGCCGCTCGCCCTTCGAGCTGGCGCTGCGGGCGCTGCTGGTCGCGCGGCTCGATCCGCACTTCGGGCGCGCGGCGCTCGAATTGCCGGGCCGCCGCTCCCTGGCGGAGCTGGCCGAGCCGGCCACCCGACTGCTGGGCCTGTTCGCCCAGCTCTCGGGCGAGGCCGGCGCCGACCCGGCTGGAGCCCTGCTTCGGGCCCTGGAGGCCTTGGGCCTGCCGCCCGCGGAGCTCGCCCCCAGGCGGGACCTGCTGGCCGGGTTCGAGCGCGACCTGACCCTCCTGCACGGCCTGGCGCCCCTCGAGAAGCGGCGGCTGCTGGCGGCCCTTTGGTCCGAGGTCCAGCGGGACGGCCGGGTCGACCCGGAGGAGGCCGAGTGCCTGCGCGCGGCGTCGGAGCGGATGGGGGTGCCGCTCTCGCCCCGCTTGACCCGCGCCGGGAGCGGACTGGATGCCGGTTTGGGCGAGCTGTTCGCCGGCTGATGGCCGCCCCCAGGCGGCATCCGCGGCGGGACCGCGAGCGAAGCGATTGCTAGGATCCCCGCAGGTCTGACATGAGCGTGCCCATGCGCCCCTCCTACGGCCCGACGGCAGCGCGCCGGGGCCCGCCCGCTGCCGACGTGGCGCAGGCCGATCTGGACCCCGCCCTGCGCGCCCGATTGCCGGCCCGCGACCCGGCGGCCCTGGCGGCCTTCTTCGAAGCCTATTTCCCGCGGATCTACGGCTACGTGCGCGGTTTGGTGCGCGACGAACACCTCGCCGAGGACCTGACCCAGGACATCTTCCTGCTGCTGCACCGTGGGCTGCCCAGCTACGACCCCGCGCGGGAATTGCGCCCCTGGGTGTTCGCGGTCGTGGTCAACCGCGTCCGCGACCATTGGCGCAGCCGGCGCGGCCGCCGCGACCTGGAAAGGTCTTCCCTGGACGAGGAGGAGTCGCCGGAGGTGCCCTCGGCAGACCCGGGGCCCCTCGAACCCCTGTTGGCCGCCGAGTCCGGGGAGCGGGTGCGCGCGGCGGTCGAGCGGCTTCCGGACGGCCTGCGCGAGGTGCTCTACCTGCGCGCCTTCGAAGGGCTCGAGTTCTCGGCCATCGCCGCCCTGATCGGGCGCAACGAGGTGGCCGTGCGCAAGCGCTACAGCCGCGGCCTGGCCGAGCTGCGGCAGATCCTGGAGTCGGACGCGTGAGCGCCCGGCGGGTTCGATCCGCGGCGTTGGGCCTCCGAGGTCACGCCAGGGGCAGAGGCCCGTACCCGCCCGTTCGACCGCCCATGGCCGCACCGGCGGGCCGCCGTTTCCCGCGATGACCCCCAGCCACGAACCCGAGCCGCTCGACCCGCAGCGCCCGCTCGACGCCGGGGCTGCGTCCCCGTCCCTGGGGAACCTGGAGCGTCTGCTGGCGGAGCGTCTGGCCCCGGGGCCCGCGCGGCCCGAATTGGCGGCCCAGCTGGGCGCCCGGTTCGCGGCCGGTTTCGCGCCCCAGAGCCCCGACGCCGAGCCGATCCCGTTCCAAGCCCCCGGCGCGGGCGCCGGCCGCTCGGCGGGGCGCATGGCCGGCGGGGTGGATGCGGAGCTCGGACGCCGGCTCTGGGAAGCCGCTCCCGCGGCCCGGCCCGCTTTCGCGCGCTCGCTCGAAGAGCGCTTCCTCGCCCCGCAGCCGGCCGGGGCCGAGCAGGCTTCGCACCGCCGGCCGGCCCACAGGCCGCGCCCCTGGCGCCTGCTGCCCGTGGCCGCCGCCCTGGCGGTCGCTGCGGCGCTGCTGCTGTGGAGTTCCCTGACCGGGCCGGCCTCGGCCCTGCGCTTCGAGCCCGTGCGCGCCCAGGGCGCACGCTACGCCGGCGCGCCCCTCGAGCAGCCCTTCGTGGCCCGAGCCGGCCAGCTCCTCGAGGTCGGGGAGGACCCCCTGCGCCTCAAACTCGGGGACGCCCTGCGCCTGTTCCTGGCGGGCGGCAGCCAGGTGGAGATCGAACTGCCCTGCGCCTTGCGCGGCGGATGCCTCGAGGCCTGCCTGGCCTTGGAAGCGGAACGCGAGGCGGTCGTGGTCGCCGATGAGCGCGAGCACCGGGTCGAGGTGACCCTCGAAACCGCCCAGGCGCGCGTGGTGCTGTTCGGGGCCGAGGCTTCGGTCAAGCCCTGCGCGGATGGGACCTGCATCGTGATCCAGTCCGGCCGGGCGCGGGTCGAGCCACACGGCGGGCCGCCGGTGGAGGTCAGCGCCGGGCAGCGCCTCTTCGTGGGAGGCGACGGCCGGATCGACCTGGACCCCGACTACCTGAAGCGCGCGCCGGATCCGGCCGTTGTGGAGCGCGTCGGCAATCTGCGCCGCTCCCTGGCCGAGGTCGCCGAAGGGGTCTTTTGAGCCGCTGAGTAGCTGAGCAGCTGAGCAACTGAGGCGCTGCGGCTCGAAGCGCGTACGTGGAGCCGAGGCCTCCCTGGCGGGGGCGCAGTCGCCCGCGGGGGGCCGAGGAGCGCATCGGTTTGCTGTGGGGTCGCCGCAGGACCGAGCCCGCTCGAGCCCGAGCCCGCTCGAGCCCGGGACCGCGCGAGAATGGGACCGCGCGAGATCGGATCGGCCCGGCCCGCGCCGTGAGCCCAGGGTCCCGCCGGCCCGCCCGCCTCCGGATCGCCATGGGTCGGCGGCGGGGACTGGCACGGCCTTCGAGCTCCGCTTCGCGCTCAGCCATCGATCCTCGCGGACCCTCGCGAGCGGGCTGGCCGGTTGGCTGGCTCAGGCCGGGCGGAACTCGTCAGGCCCGAGCGTCGGGGGCCGTCGGGGGCCCGGCCTCCCTGACCGCGCACGCTGCGGGCCCGGGCGGCCCGCGTCCCAGCTGGGCGGCTTGCGTCCCGGCCTGCGCCTCCGGCGGCACGGCGGCGCGAGGCGGCGCTTATCCTCTGCCCATGCCGACGCTTCCGCCCTGCCTGCTGCTCGCGTTCCAGCTGGAACAGCAGGGGACTCCGCCGCCTGCGGGAGGCTCGGCCGGTCCCTCCGCGCAGACGGCTGAGGCCGAATTCGGCCCTGTGGCGACCCCGGGAGCCTTGGCGCCCGGCCTGCTGGGGGCGGACTCCGCTCTGGGGGCGGACGAGCTCGACTGGGGCGGTTGGCTGCGCCTGGCCGGCGAGTGGAACGGCTTCGATGGGGCCGGCGAAAGACGCGGCGTCGAGGTTTCCGACCTGCGACTTTGGACCGACGGCCGCGCGGCGGGCCTCTCCTGGCGGGCCTCCCTGGAGGCCGGCCTCGGCGAGGTCGAGCTGGCCGACCTGTGGGTGCGCAGCCCGCTCGACGGCCGGCACGACTTCTACTTCGGCCGCTTCCGCACGCCCTTCCTGCGCTCCGGTTTCATCGAAGAGAACCGCCTGCTGTTCAGCGCGCGCACGCCCCAGGGCGAGGCCAACGATCGCTTCGAGGAGGGTCTCAAGCTGGTGGGCAACTATCCAGCTTTCAGCCTCGAATTGGCGCTGCAGAATTCGACGGACCAAACCGAGGATGCCCTGCGCGGGACCCTGCGGGCCGACGTGCACCTGGCCGGCAGCGGCGCGCCGGCCACGGAGCAGCTCTACGGCGCGCCGCAGGCTTCCGGTGCGACCCTGGGCCTCGCTGTCACGGATGACGGGACGCTCGAGCGCGGCGACAGCTTTGCGATCGATTTCACCTACCGCGGCCGCGGCCAGTTCGTGCACGCCGAGCTGGTCGATCAGGCCGTGTCCCTGGGCGGCGGCAATCCGCTGGCGTTGACCTACGGGGGCATGCTGACCGAGGACCTGGTCGAGCTCGGCGCGCGCTTCTTCGATCAGGACGACGACGCCGGGACCTGGGGGATCGGGCTGGTGTTCAACCGCTACATGATCCGCGACCTGGCGGAGCTGCAGCTCTCCGTCGAGCAGATCTCCTCCGACGATCCGGCCGCGGACGGCCTGCGGGTGCGCCTGGCGCTGCTGCTCGATCTGTGAGCCCCGGGAGCGCTGCGAGCGGTGTGAGCGGTGTGAGCGAGCGGCCCGGCCCGGCGACCTCGGGACGGGCGCGGGATGCCTTGGCCGTGCACCGGGAGGGCTTCCTCGGAGGAGGCTCTGGAGCCCTTCGGGCGGCCGAAAACGGGCCGCGCAGCGGCTGGCTCGGAGCCCCCTTCGGATCCGCGGCTTCGCTGGTTCCGAGCGCGCGCGGACCCGCCGGCCCCCGCGACGCTCGTCAGGGCCCCTGGGACACGGGCACGCTGAGCACGAAGTCGCCGCTGGGCGGTGTGCCGGTGAGCTCGGCTACGGCGTCGGCCTTCGGGCTCATGGAGAAGACCAGGACCTCGAGATCCGGGCGGCGGGCCAGCAGGCGCTCGACCGTCCCGAGGCCGTAATCGCTGTGGAAGCGGCCGCAGGCGTGCAGCACCAAGCTGCCTTCCGGGGCCGCCGCGAGGTGCTCGGCGATCGACTCGGCCATGGTGTCGTCCTTGACCGCCTGCGCCGCGTAGAAGCGCTCCAGGCTGGCGGTCGACATGGCCATGCCGTGGCCGGCCATGGCGCTCATGGTCTCCATGAAGCGGCGCTTGTATTCGCCGTCCTGCACGTCGACGCCATGGGCGGCGAAGACGCTGCCGCGGCCGCTTTCGAGGCCTTCGCGGCCGATGCGCGCCGCGACGCGCCGGGGCACGTTGGCGGCGATGACCGCGCCGCCGGCCCGTCGGAACGCTTCGACCAGCGGCCGGTAATGGCGTGCGTAGTCGGGCCAGGGGCGAGCCTTTGAGAGGAACTCCTGCTCGGTGAGGCGACCGGCCAGGTAACCGTCGAGCAGGTCCTGGGTGTCGCGCTCGAACATCTCGAGGGACAGGCTCACGGGACGGCCGCGCTCGGCGGCGAGCTCCAGCACGCGCTCGGCCAAGGCCGCGTAGAAATCGTGGCCGGCCTGGTTGTCGTGCAGTTCCCCGAGGAAGGCTACATCGCTGGCCAGGACCCGTTCGGCGGCCTCGGCGAGTCCGACCTCTCGGGGACCGCCGTCGGGGCCAGCGCAGAGCAGCTCTGTCCCGGACAGATCGCCACCCGAGCCAGCTCCCGGGCTGCGGCAAGCGGAGACCATCAGCAAGGCGGCGATCAGGATGCGGGTCGGCAGGGGGGTCAACGGGGTGGGCACAGTCGGGCCTCCAAGAAGGAAAGGATCGCTTCGGCGTCGAAGTCGAGCAGCAGCTGGTGGTCCGAACGGTCGACGACCAGCAGGCGTTTGTCGGGGCTGCCGAGGCGCTCGAAGGCGCGCTCTGCAGCGCGGGGGTCGGCGGCCCGGTCGCCGCTGGAGAGGACCATGGCGAGCGGGCTGCGGCAGGCCTCCAGGCGACCGGGCGCGGCCACTTTGGTGCGCAGATCGGCCAGCAGCCCCACGGCGCTCAGCGGCAAGGCCTCGAACTTGACCACGCGCTGGGCCTGGCGTTTGTCCGCCAGGCGCACGAACTCGGGCCCCGCATCGAGGTAGGGCAGCCAGGGCTCGAGCCAGCGGGCCGCGCGGGCCGGGTCGATCGGCAGCCAGGCCGGCCGCTGGATCTCGAAGAAGGGCGCCACCAGGGCCAGGCCCGCCGGCAGTCGCTCGGCGGGCAGCTCCGCTTCGAGGGTCAGGCACAGGGCGGCGCCCATCGAGAAGCCGACCAGGAACACGCGCTCGAAACGTCCCGCGAGGGCCTCGTATTCGGCGCGCACCTGCGCTTCGATCTCCGCCAGGCTCACCCGCGCGAATGCCTGCGGGTCGACGCCGTGGCCGGCCAGCAGCGGGGCGCGCACGAACAGCCCGCAGGCCGCCAGGCGCTCGGGCAGCTCGGCGAAGTCCGCGGGGCAGGTGGCCCAGCCATGCAGCAGCAGCGCGGCGGCCGGCGCGGTCGGTGCCCCGAGCTCGAGGCCGGCGGCGCCCGGCAGGCGACCGCTCGGGCGGGCGCGCTCGAGGTCGCGGGCCAGCGCGGCGCGGCCTTCGCCGCGCAGCAGCAGCAGCCCGACGCCGCACAGCAGCAGCCCGGCCCCGATCAAGCCCGCGGGCCAGCGCCACCAGCGCCGGGGCCGGTGTCCAAAGATCAGCGGGGCCACGCGCTCGGCCAGCTCTCGGGACCCGGGCGCCGGGGCCGGTGCAGCCGTGGGGTCCGGGGAGGCCCCGGGCAGCGGTCCGCGTACCATGGCCGCACTCTAGCCTTCCGTACCCCGATGATCAGGACTCCGCTTTCGACCGCCCTGCTGCACGAGGAGGCCGCTACGGCCGCCTCCCCCTGGCTGCTGGCCCCCTGGCTGCTCGTCCTGGCCCTCGGCCTGCTCGGCATCGCGCTGGCGCTGGCGGTGCGCTCCAAGGAGCGGCGGGAGCTGCTCCAAAGCGTGGCCAAGGAGTCCGGTCCGCGCCGGGGGCGCTTCGGGTACGCCCTGCTGCTGGCGCTGGCCTTCGGTCTGCGGCTCGGTTTCGGCGCAGGGATCGCGCCCCTGGGCCTCGAGTTGGCCGCCGCCTCGGCTGCGGGCCTGGCCCTCTGGCTCCTGCCCAGCGAGGCGGATCGGGTGCTCGGGCAGGCGGGCGTGCGCGTGGGCTACCACGTGCGGCGTTTCGCCGTGCTCGAGGAATGGCGCCTCAGCGGCGACCATCTGCGCCTGCGGCTGTTCGGCGAATGGACCGCCGTGCGCGTGCCGCCCGAGGCCATGGCCGGCCTGCGGGCCGACCTCGAGCGCGAAGCCAAGGACCGCGAGAGCCGCTTCGGCAATTGACCTGAGAGCCTTCGCTAGGGGCGGCGCTCGATCCCGCAGGAGTTTCGACCGCTCCCCGATCTCTCGATCGGCCGGGCCGCTCCCGTGGGGCCTGTGGGCCTCTCGACGCAGGTCGGGCCCCGCATGGGCTGCGCGCTGGCCGGGCCCTTCGAATCCCAGCCGCCGCGTTTGCCGGATGGCGGCCACAGGCCTGCGGAAAGCCCGGTGCTTTGGCCCGGGTGGAGCCCGAGTCGTTTCGCTCGAACGCGGTCAGCCTTGGCCCGGGCTGCGCAGGGGCCAATCGAGCTCGGACGCGGGGGGCGGGGTCCATAACGCTGGGGGCATCGGCCGGCCCGCTTGGCGCCGGGGGTCGGCGGCGAAGCGCTCCCGCTCGGCGGCGCGAGCGGCCGCGACGGCGCGCAGGAGATCCGCCCGCTTGGGGCCGGACAGCCCGCGCGATTCGAGGGCCTCGCCGAGGCTCGCCAGGTAGCGGGCCAAGAAGGCGCGCTGCTCGCCGGGCAACAACCACAGCGCGCCGTGCAGGAAGAAACAGCCCAGATCGCGCGCAAAGGCCCGCAGCCAGCGGGCCGGCAGGCGTCGCGCGCGCGGGCGGGGCAGGGGACCGCCGCGCCACAGATCGATCACGGCCGCCTCCACCTGGCTGCCGGGGCCGACCAGCAGGAGGTTTCGGGGATACAGGTCGCCATGGAACCAGCCCAGCCCGTGAAGCCGGCCGACGCTGCGGGCCACGGCGGCCAAGCTGGCCGCCCGACGGCGGGTCAAGGTCGCGCCCAGATCCGTCGGTGCGATCGCGGCCTCGAGGGTGCCGCTGTTGTCGAGCCGGGTGGTCAGCAGCCACTGGGCTACGAGCCTGAGACCCACGAAGGCGGCTCCGGCCTGCAGGGGCTCCGGGGCCAGGAAACCCAGGGAACGCAGTTCGTGGAGGTTGCGGTATTCGTACAGGCGCGGAGGCTCGTTGCCTAGGTGCGCGGCCAGCCCCCGGCGCCAGGCCGCGCCCCCCCGCACCGGGCCGCCTTTGAGGAAGGTGCCGCCCAGCTCCGCAAGCTCCATCGGCAGGGCCTGGTCGCGCTCGCGGGCCAGCACCGCTTGCAGGGCCTGTGCGGGTGAGAGGCTCAGGTCGCCGCGGCCCAGCCAACGGCATTCCAGGCCCGCCAGGCGCTGCTGGCGAGAAGGCTCCGGGCGAGCCTCGAGGGCGGCGATGCGCGGGCTCATCGGGGGACCTGCGGCGGGCGCCGCAGCAGGGCGAAGGCCTGGGCCGAGAACCAGCCGGACTGGGAGCGGAATTCGGGCCGCGGCAGCCCGGCGCGTGCGCAGGCGGCGGCGATCGCGCTCTGCGGCAGATAGAACCGGCCGGCTCGGTCGCGGTCCCGGACGCACAGACGCTGGCGCCAGGCGGGCCAGGAATGGGCGTCGAACCAGCTGAAGCACAGGCCCCGGCGCGCCACGCGCCACAGCTCGGCCAGCGCGCCCTCGAGCGCCGCCCCCGCAGGCATGTGATGCAGCAGCCGGTTGCAAAGCACCCAATCGACGCTGCCATCGGCCAGGGGCAGGCGCTCGAGCCGCGCCAGGCAGATCCGCGCTCCGGCGGGGTGGGCGGCTAGCATCGACTCCGAAGCATCGAAACCCAGATAGCGCAGCGGCAGGGTGGAAAGCGCCGGGAACAAGCGCCCGGAACCGGCCGGGCAGTCGAGCAGCCAGCCGCACTGCGTGCCGGATCCCGCCAGTTCGGTCGCCAGCCAGGCGCGCACGCTCTGGCCGTCGCGTGCGGCGCGCCGCAGCGCCCCCGGAGCGCGGCGGTAGCGCTCGCCCGCCCCAGCGCCGGCCCAGCGCGCGGCCAGGTCCTCGAGGGCGGGCGTGCGGGAGCGTGCGGGATCCATGCGGCTGCCACGGCGGGGGGCCGCGGCGCGCGTATAGTGCCGCGGATGTCGCCCGTCGAGTGGAACGACCTGGTCGAACGGCCCAGCTCTGCACCCTGGTCCCCGGGCTGGGCCGGCGCGTCTACCGCGAGCCTGCTCGAGGCCCTCGATCCGGCCCAGCGCGAGGCCGTCGAGCATGCCACCGGCCCCCTGCTGATCCTGGCGGGCGCCGGCTCGGGCAAGACCCGCGTGATCACGCGCCGCGTGGCCCATCTGGTGGCCAGCGGCCGGGCGCGGCCCGAGGAGATCCTGGCGATCACCTTCACGAACCGGGCCGCCCGCGAGATGAAGGAGCGCATCCTGGCGCTCGAGCCGCCCGAACTCGCCGGCGGTCCCGATTCCCTGGCGCGCGCCTGGGTCAGCACCTTCCATGCCCTGGGGGCGCGCCTGTTGCGGCGCGAGATCGAACAGCTCGGCGGCTACACGCGCGACTTCACCATCTACGACACCCAGGACAAGCACGAGCTGATCCGCACGCTCCTGCGCGAGCAGGGCCACGACGTGCAGAAACTCAAGCCGGCCCTGGTCTCCGCCTTCATTTCGGAGCACAAGCAGCGCGGCGTCGAGCGCTGGGAGCCGGAGGCCAGGCCCGTCCCCGAGGCGGAGGCCGAGCAAGATTGGGAGCACGATCTGATCGCGCTGACCGAGCTTTACGCCCAGCGCTGCCGGGCCAACAACGCGCTCGACTTCGACGACCTGCTGCTGCTGACCCTCGAGCTGTTCGAGCGCTCGCCCGGCACCCGCGACCGCTACGCAGCCCAATTTCGTTTCGTGCTGGTCGACGAGTACCAGGACACCAACCGCGTCCAATACCTGATCACCCGGCACCTGGCCCGCGGCCACGGCAACCTGGCCGTGTGCGGCGATCCGGACCAGTCGATCTACGCCTGGCGCGGCGCGGACCTGCGCAACATCCTCGAGTTCGAGCGCGATTTCCCGGGCGGCTTGGTGGTCAAGCTGGAGCGCAACTACCGCTCCAGCGCCACGATCCTGGCGGCGGCCCAGGGGCTGATCGAGAACAACGCCCACCGCAAGGACAAGCGCTTGCTGCCGACCGGCGAGCGCGGCGAGCCGGTGGCGCTGATCGAGGCCTCCGACGAGAACGACGAAGCGGACGCCATCGCAGCCGGCATCCAGCGCCTCGTCAGGGAGGGCGACCTGCCGGGCCCGCGCCCGCTCGACCGGGTGGCGATTTTTTATCGGGCCAACTTCTTGTCGCGCGCCGTGGAGCGCGGCCTGCGGCTCGCGGGCCTGCCGTACCAGATCGCCGGCGGCGTCGAGTTCTACGCGCGGCGCGAGGTGCGCGACCTGGTCGCCTACCTGCAGCTCTTGGTCAACCGCGCCGACGACGTGGCCTTTCGCCGGGTGGTCAACGTGCCGCCGCGCGGCATCGGCGAGAAGAGCCTCGAGCAGCTCGCCGAGCTGGCCCGCGCCCGCGGCCGCTCGCTGCTCGACACGGTCGTGAGCGGGGCTGCCGATGGGCTGCTCAAGGGCCGCGCCAAGGGCGGGCTGGCCGGGCTGGTGGAGCTCTTGGTGCGGCTCGGCGACGCGCAGCTGCTCGGGCCCGCGGCCGTACTGGAGCGCTTGGTCGACGAGACGCGTTACCTCGAGTATCTGGCGAAGAGCGACGAGCAGGGCGCCGAGGAGCGCGAGGAGAACGTGGCCGAGCTGATCGCCAATGCTCAGCTCTACGAGCGCGAGGGCGGCTCGGGCGGGCTGGCGGGCTTCCTGCAGGAGGTCGCGCTGGTCAGCGACATCGATGGGCTGGCGGCCGGCGCGGATGGCCCCGCGGCCCAGCAGGGCTCGGTCACGCTGATGACCCTGCACAGCGCCAAAGGCCTCGAATTCGACGCGGTCTTCATCGCCGGCTGCGAGGAGGACCTCTTGCCTCACCAGCGGGCCCTCGAGGAGGACGACGGCCGCGGCGGGCGCGGCCTCGAGGAGGAACGCCGGCTGTTCTACGTGGGCTTGACCCGGGCGCGGCGGCGCCTGTTTCTCTCGCGAGCCGCGACGCGTATGTATTTCGGCGATACCTCCTGGCGCCAGCCCTCGCGCTTCCTAGCGGAGTTGCCGCGGGAGGTCCTGGTGCAGGAACAGCCGGCCGAGGACGAGGAGCAGGCCCTGGGCGCCTTCGAGGCCCCGGGCAGCGATCTGGCGGCCGGGGACTGGGTGCGCCACGGGCATTTCGGGCTCGGGCAGATCGAGCGCTTGGTGGGCAGCGGACCCAACGCGCGCGCCACGGTGCGCTTCCAGGCCCACGGCCAGAAGATCCTGCTGCTGCAGTACGCCAAGCTGGAGCGGGCGCGCTGATGTCCGGCGCAAAGGACGAAGCCCGCCAGCGTTTGCTGGCGGAGGCCCGCGATCTGCTGGCGCGCGCCCGAGCGCTGGGGCTGGCGGACGAATTGGCTCGTTTGTGGGCTCCCGCGGGGGCCCCGGCGCCCGCCGCCGCTTTGAGCCCGGCGGGGCCCGAGCGCAGCGGGGCGAGCCCGGATGCCGAAGCCTCGGGGCGCTTCGGCATGCTCGGCACCAGCGCGCCGATGCAGAAGGTTTACGCCCTGCTCGAGCGCCTGACCCAGGCCGACGTGCCGGTGCTGATCCACGGGGAGACCGGCACGGGCAAGGAGCTGGTCGCGCGCGCCCTGCACGAGCACGGCCGGCGGCGCGGCAAGCGCTTCGTGGCGGTCAACTGCGCCGCCGTGCCCGCCAACCTCCTGGAGAGCGAGCTGTTCGGCCACCAGCGGGGCGCCTTCACGGGCGCGATCGCGGATCGCCCCGGGCAGTTCGTGGTCGCCGACGGGGGCACGCTGTTCCTCGACGAGATCGGCGACATGCCGCTCGAAATGCAATCCAAGCTGCTGCGCGTGCTGCAGGAGGGCGAGGTGCGCGCGGTGGGCAGCAACCGCGTCCAGAAGGTCGACGTGCGCGTGGTCGCGGCCAGCCACAAGGACCTGACCAACCTGGTGCGCGAGGGCCGCTTCCGCCAGGACCTCTTCTATCGCCTCAACGTGGTCGCCATCGAGCTGCCGCCCCTGCGCGAGCGCGGCGCGGACCTGCCGCTGCTGGTGCGCGCCTTGTTGGAGCGCCTCGCGCGCCAGCACGGCCGGCCGATCCCCGAGCTGAGCGAGCGGGCCCTGGCCGCCCTGGTGGCCCATCGCTGGCCTGGCAACGTGCGCGAGCTCGAGAACGAGCTCAGCCGCGCCCTGGCCTTGGGGGGCTCGCGCCTCGATCTCGAGGACCTCTCCCCGACCCTGCGCGGCCAGCGCGGTTGAGCCGCCGCCCCGCGCGCAGCGGCCCCTCGAGCACCGGTTCCGAAAGCGACGCCGGGTCGGCCCGCGGCCGCGGCCCGGCTGCAGAGCCGCCGCCCCGCGCGCCGCTGCGGGGCAGGCCGGGCCCGGACTCGGGCCGCGCCCAACCCGCTGCAGCCGCGCAGCGTCGCCTCCCCATGCACCCGCTGGGGACAGCGACGACGGGCCGCCGCTTGCGCAGGCGATCGCGACCGCGGGGCCTTCCGCGGACCGCAAGCCCCGGCCCGGCTCGGGTGCGGCCGGCGCGCCCGTGCTCCCGCGGCAGCCCGGGCCTCCACCCGGGGCGACCGGCGCTAGACTCCTCGCCCCTCCCGACCCCATCCGCCCATGCCCCGACTGATCGTGGACGACTCCGGCGCCAAGCGCGCCTTCCGGCTCGGAACCGGACGCCTGACCATCGGCTCCGACCCCGGCGCCAAGCTGCGCCTGTCCGCCAGCGGCGTCAGCGCTCAGCACGCGATCCTGCGCGTCGACGAGAGCGGGGTCTTCCTGGAGGCCCAGAGCGAGGTCGAATTCGCCGGTCAGCGCCGCACCGGCACCCTGGAGCTGCCCCTGGGCGCCACCGTGGCCCTGGGCGCAGCCAAGCTGACCGTGGCCGCCGACCAGGAGGAGGCGCCGCCGGTCC
>JBILNK010000183.1:0-8272 GCA_044375105.1 Planctomycetota bacterium | reverse complement strand
AGCTCGCGCAACAGCGCCGCATCGATCGGGCGGCCGCCGCGGAACAGCGCCGAGAGCCCGTCGGCCAGCGCCGTGCGGGTCTTGGTGAGGCGGTCCTTGAGGCGATCGAAGAGTCCCATGGTCCGGCTTCAGGAGCGCTCGTCCGGAGCGGGCCCGGCGGCGGGCTGATCAGCGCCCGGGCTGGCCGGCTGGGACGCCGCCGGCGCGCTCTTCTTCCCCGCGGACGGCTTCCCAGCGGACGCTTGCCCCGTGGCTCTGCGCGCCGAATCGGCGGGCGCGCCCTTGCCGTCCGGCTTGGCCTTGCCGCCGGCCTCGGATCCGGAACCGGCCTGCGCGCTGTCCTTGACCTTGTCGAGGACCCCGTTGATGAAGCCGCCCGAGTTCTGGGTCGAATAGCGCTTGCCGAGCTCGATGGCCTCGTTGATCGCCACCTTGGGCGGGATGTCCGGGCAGAACAGCAGCTCGTAGGTCGCCAGGCGCAGCACGTTGCGATCGATCACCGCCATGCGCGGGATCTCCCAGTTCTGGGCGACCTGCTGGATCGCGGCGTCGATCTGTTCCTTGGCCTCCAGCGTGCCCTCGATCAGCCCGCGGGCGTAGCGCGTGGTCTCCCGGTCCGGCTCTTCGCCGGTCAGGAATTCCTCCAAACCCGAGAGAGCCGCGGGACCGAGCAGATCGACCTGATAGAGGAACTGCAGGGCCAGCTCGCGGGCTTTGGTGCGCTTCTTCAAGCGATGGGGGGCGGGAGGGGGGAGCCGGCGGCACCCCCGGCGGGAGCCCGGCAGTCTAGCAGCCGGCTGGAGAAGTCCGGCCCCGGCCCGCGGCCAACGCTCGGCCCGCAGCGCGCCGCAGCCCGCCGAGGGTCACTCGCACCAGGCGTGGGGGCCGTCGGTCTGGTCCAGACTGGCCAGCGTGGCGATCGCCGCCAGGGCCACCTCGCGGCCCTTGTCCAGTCCGCCCTCGCTGCGCCGGCGCACCCGCGCTTCGGCCTGCCCGATCGTGTTGGGGGTCAGGACCCCGAACAGGATCGGGGTGTCGGTCTGCATCGAGGCATCCATGATCCGGCTGGCCACCGCCTGGGCGATGTAGCGATCGTGGTCGGTCTCGCCGCGCAGCACGAGTCCGAAGCAAAGCACCGCATCCACGTCGCGGCGCGCGGCCAACCGTCGCGCGATCAGCGGCAGTTCATAGGCGCCGGGCGCCGAGAGCTCCCACAGGTGCCCCGGCTCGAGGCCCGCTTCGACCAGGGTCTCGCGGGCGGAGGCCACCATGCGCTGGATCAGGTCGCCGTGGTAGCTCGAGCTGACCAGGGCGATGCGCACGCCGGGGCGCAGGCGCGGCGCCGGGGCGGAGGGCTCTTCGGGGGTCGACATGGCGGCGGGGCAAAACCCGGCGACCAGAGCCTAGCGCTCGGCCCGGCCGCCTGGAAAGCGGGCCGCCGGGCCCGCGAGCCCAAAGATTCCGCTTCGCAGGCACGCGCCCCTTGCCCCGCAGCAGGCCTTGCGCGCGGCGTTCTCGGAACCTGGACCGACCCCGGCGCGCGCCGCAACCGCGCGGTCGCCGGCTGAGCCCGAGCCCATTGGCCGGTCGCCGGCCCCCGGGGCCCGCGGACGGTCGTGCCGCGCGGTACGGATCAGGCCGAAGCGGCGGCGCCGCCCGGATCTCCGGCGACCAAGCGCCGGCGCTCGTCCCGGGACGCGGCCAGCCAGCGTATGCGGGCGATCAGCGCCCCGTTGGCCCGTTCGATGCCCAGGTAGGCCAGCGGGACCACCCACAGCGTGAAGAACGTGCTGGTCGTCAGGCCGCTGGCCACGATCACGCCCAGGGCGCGGTAGTCGATGGCGTCCGAGGGCGGTTCGGTCAGGATCATCGGCAGCAGGCCGAACACGGTCGTCAGGGCGGTCATCAGGATCGGGCGCACGCGGCGCACGGAACCCTCGCGCAGCGCCGCTTCGATGCCCAGGCCTTCCCCGCGCAGGCGGTGCACGCAGTCGATCAACACGATGCCGTTGTTGACCACCACGCCGGCCAGGATGATCAACCCGATCCAGCCCATCACGTCCATGGGCGTCCCGGAAAGCCACAGCACCCACAGGGCCCCCAGGATGGCGAAGGGGATCGAGAACATGACCGAGAGCGGCAGCACCACCGACTCGAACAGCACGCCCATCAGCATGAACACCAGCACCAGGGAGAGCCCCAGGGCCGCGAGCATCTCGCCGGCCTCCTCCTCCTGCCGTGCTCGCGCCGAGGTGTCGGTGCCCAAGCTGTAACCGCGCGGCAGGTCGAGGGCCTCGAGGGCCAGATAGCCGCGCTCGGTCAGGCGCGTGGTCTCCAGCGGGTCGTCGACCTCGGCGGTCAGGGTGAAGGTGGTCTGGCCGTTGACGCGGTTGATCTCGCGCGTGGTCGGCTGGAAGTCGAGCTTGGAGAAGGCCGTCAGGGCCACCGAGCGCTCCCCGTTCCAGATCCCCAGGTCCCGCAGGGTCGAGAATCCGGCCACGTTCTCGACGTCGTATTCGATCAGGAACGGGATCTCGCGGCCCTCGTCCATGAAGCGCGGCAGGGGCCAGCCGCGCAGCGCCCAGGCCACGTTGTTGAAGGCGGTCTGGGAATCGACCGACAAGGCGCTGGCCAGCTCCCGGTCGACGCGCACCTCGATCTGTTGCTCGGCCTCGTCCAGGGGTGAGGTCACCGCCGACAGCCCGGGGACGGACTCGAGCAGCGGCTTGGCCTCGCGGGCTAGCTGTTCGAGCACGCGGCTGTCCGGTCCGCGCAGCTCGAAGCGCGCCAGGACGCGCGAACGCTCGTTGGCGTCGCGCGAGTCGGCGAAGGCCAGGGAATGCCCCGGCGGCTGGGGCGCGCGCCGCTTGAGCTCCGCCTCGAGGGCCTGCAGCTTGGAGGGCGCCAGGGGGCGGTCCCAATAGATCTCGAAGTTGGCCTCGCGCCGGTCGAAGCGCGTCGACTGATGGTCGAAGCCCCATTCCTCCTTGAGCGACCCGAGGAAAGCCTCGTGGATGCGCACCTGCTCGTCCGCTTCGAGCAGCGTGAACTCGGTCTGGAACTTGACCCAATACTCGACCTGGCCGCCGCTGCCGTCCATGGCGAAGGCCGCCAGGGACAGGTTCGAGGCCGGGATGCCGATCGAGGCAAAGCTCAGGATCGCCACCAGCGTGGCCCGCCCGGGCCGGGCGATGGCCCAGGCGACCAGGGCGCCCACGGCCCGTTCGGTCAGGGCCAGCACCGAATCGGAGGCCAGCAGGGTGCGGTCCGGCGGGGTCGGGGCGGCCACGCGGCGGCGGGCCAGGCGCGGCGGCAGCCACAGGCACAGCACCGCCAGGAGCGCCAGCCCCGAGAGCTCGAACCAGGGACTCTGCGCGGCCAGCTCCGGCAGCAGCTCGCGCTGGCTCTGGTACGCGGCGAAGCGCGTCCAGCCCCCGTAGACCAGCGCGCCCGCCAGGCCGATGCGCACCAGCAGCAGCGGCAGCGCCAGGCGGCCCGCGGGCGCCAGCAGCCGCGCCAGCCCGCGCCCGAGGGCTTCGAGCAGCCGCACCGCCCCGGCCCGCAGGGCCTGGGCCGCGAAGATCAGCGCCCCCAGTCCGCGGGCCGGCAGGCGCAGCAGGGGCGCGAAGACCAACGCCAGGCGGTTCAGGCGCGCCGGGCGCTGGCCCAGGATGCGCGCCGTGATGACCGGCAGGAACAGCACCGCGGCCCCCAGGCTGAACAGCAGCGAGACCACCAGCGGGATGCCGATGCCGCCGAAGATCAGGCGCGCCTCGGCGTTGTCGCTCATGAAGATCAGCGGCAGGAACACGACCACCGTGGTCAGGGTCGCCAGGGTGATCGCCAGGGCGATCTCGCGGGTGCCTTCGATCGCTGCCTGGCGCGGCTCCAGGCCCTGATCGCGCAGGCGGGCGATGTTCTCGACCACCACGATGGCGTTGTCCACCAGCATGCCGATGCCGAGGGTCACGCCGACCATGGTCAGCAGGTTGAACGAGCCGCCGGTGAAGTACTCGACCGCGATGGCCGCCAGGGCCGAGACCGGGATCGAGAGGGCCACCGCGATCGTCAAACGCAGGCGGCGCAGGAACACCACCAGGGTCATGACCGCCAAGAGGCCGCCGGTGACCGCGGTCGACTTGAGCTGGGCCAGGGAGCCCTCGATCATGGAGCCCTGCATGAAGAAGGGCAGGAACCGGATCTGGCCGCCCAGGCGCGGATCGCGCTCGAGCTCCTCGAAGGCCGCCGCCAGGGCGCGCGAACTCTCGACCACGTCCGCCTGGGTGTCCTTGCGGGCCACGCCGTAGTAGGCGTACTGCCCGTCGATGCGTGACAGGCTGTCGCGCACCGACTTGACCCGCTCGACGCGCGCCACGTCGCCGATCACCAGGCCCTCGCCGAGCGGATAGGCGGCGATCTCCTCCTCGCTGGCGAGGCGCATGTCGCTGCGCAGCAGGTAGCGCCGGCCGCCGTCGTCGACCTCGCCCAGGGGCTCGGCGAAGTTGTCCTTGGAGAGGCGTTCGATCAATTGGCCCAGGTCGAGCCCTGCGGCCAGGACGCGGTCTTCGTCCAGCTCGATGCGCATCGAGTCGTCGAGCACGCCGAACAGGTCCAGCTTGGAGACCCCCGGCACGGCCTCGAGCCGCGGCTTGACGACCGCGTCCAGCAGGAAGTCGGTGCGGTCGGAATCGCCCGAATGCAGCACGCCGAAGAAGCTGATCGGGAACTGGTCGGCGTCCTCGGACCAGAACTCGATCGGCCCGACGGTGGGCGGCAGCCCAGGCCGGGCCCGCTCCAGCCGGTCGCGCACCTCGGCCTTGGCCAGGTCCAGGTTCAGCGAGGCGTCGAAATTGACGCGCATCCAGACGTACTCGTCCTGGCTCGAGGAGCGCACGCGCTCGATGCCGCTCATCGTGCGCAGTTGCTCTTCGATCGGGCGCGCCACCTTCTCTTCGTTCTCGCGGGCGCTCGAGCCGATGTTCGGCACCCACACGTTGAGGCTCGGCGCCTGGAAGCCCGAGGGCATCAGCTGCAAGGGGATGCGCAGGTAGGCGATCGCCCCGATCACCAGCAGGGTCACGAAGGCCACCCCGGCGCCCACCGGACGGTGCACGATGAAGTCGAACAGGCCCTTGGTCGAGCCCAGGCTCGTGGGGGGCCCGGCGGACTGATTCTCGGCTTGCATGGGATCCGGGGATCGGCGGTTGGGCTGTCTCAGGCCGCGGGGCGGGCGCGCAGTCGGGCTGCGAGGCGCTCGAGCAGCACGTAGGCGGCCGGGATCACGAACAGGGTCAGCAGGGTCGAGCTGGACAGGCCGGTGATCACGGTGATCGCCATGGGCGCGCGCATCTCCGCGGCGGCGCCGCCCCCCAGGGCTCCGAGCAGCGGCAGCCCATCGAGCCATCCGGTCATGGGCAAGAGCCCGAGCACGGTGGTCAGGGTGGTCATGCAGATCGGGCGCAGGCGCGTGCGGGCGGCTTCGACGATCGCCGTCTCGAGCTCCAGGCCCGCGGCGCGGTTCTGGTTGATGCGGTCGATCAGCACGATCGCGTTGTTGACCACGATGCCGGCCAGCAGGATCAAGCCGATGAAGACCACCACCGAGAGCGGCAGCCCGAGCAGGTCGAGCACCCAGACCACACCCACGCCCGCCAGGGGCACCGAGAGCAGGATGATCAGCGGCTGGAGCAGGGACTCGAACTGGGCCGCCATGACCACGTAGACCAGGAACACCGCCAGCACCAGGGCGAAGAGCATCGAGCGCTGGGCCTCCTCCATCTCGCGCTTCTGGCCGGCCAGCTCGACCGTCACGCCGTCCGGCACGGTCAGGTCGGACAGCGCCGTCTGGATGCCGCGCGTCAGGCCGCCCAGGTCGAGACCCTGGGAGCGGGCTTCCAGCACGATCGCGCGGGAATTGCCCGCCCGCCGGATCTCGGCGGGGCCTTCGACCAGCTCGACCGAGGCCACGGCGCGCAGGGGCAACTCCTGGCCGCGCTGCTTGTCGACCGCTAGGTCGAGCACGTCCTCGAGGGTCTGCAGGGAGGCTTCGTCGGCCTGCACGCGCAGGTCGATGCGTTCGTCGCCGCGCGTCAGGCGGGTGGGCACGTCGCCCAATACGGCGCTGCGCACCTGGGCCGTGATGCTGGCCAGATCGAGCCCGTATTCGAGGGTCTTCTCGCGGTCGAAACGCAGCGCCAGCTCGGGCTGCCCCGGGCGCAGGGAGCTCCTCAGGTCGGTCAGGCCCGGCAGCCCCGTCAGGCGCGCTTCCACGCGTCCGGCGACCTCGGCCAGCTGGGCCAGGTCGTGGCCGCGCACTTCGATCGAGATGGGGGCCTCCAGGGCGAAAGGCGTCGGCCGGCGGATCTCCACCGAGCGCACCGCCGGGTGTTCGCCGAGCAGGTCGCGCACGCGCTCCGCCAGCAGCTCTTCGGCGGCCGCATCGCGCTGGCCAGCGGCCATGCGCACGGTCAGGCGCCCGGTGTGCGAGCCCTCCACGTCCCGCGAGAGGGTCTCGGTCTCGACGCCCGCGGTCAGGGCCGTCGCCGCCACGCCCGGCAGGGCGCGCACGCGGGCCTCGAGGCCGCTCAGCACGCGGTCGGTGTTGTCGAGCGGCGAGCCCACGAACAGCTGCACGAAGGCGGTGAATTCACCCTGATGGATCTCCGGCAGCAACTCGACTCCCAGGCGCGGCAGGCGTCGCTCGGTGCTGAAGAGCATCAAGCCCGCCAGCGCGAGCAGCACGATCGGCGCGCCGAGCACCGGCCGCAGCAGCCGCGGATAGACCCGCTCGAGGCCGGCCCAGAGCCACTCGAAAGCCGCCGCCAGAGGTTTCAGCAGCAGGCCCACGGAGAGCAGCAGCCCGCGCAGCAGCCACAGCAGGCCCACCAGCGGCGCGGCGACGGCCCAGGCCAGCAGGCCGCCGAGGCGCTCGGCGAGGGCTGGGGCCAGCGCTGTGCGGTCCCGCCGGGGCCACAGGGCCGTCGGGCGGCTGGCGAGCGGCGCCAGGCGGCGCGAGGCCAGCATCGGGATGTAGAGCAGAGCGACGATCAGGGACACCGAGAGGGCCGACACCACGGTCAGGGCCTGGTCGCCGAAGATCTGCCCTGCGACGCCGGTCACGAACACGATCGGGGCGAAGACCGCCACCGTGGTCAGGGTCGAGGCCACCACGGCCCCGGCCACCTCGCGCGTGCCCCGGATGGCCGCGTCGATCGGTTGGTCGCCCTCCTCGCGGCAGCGGGTGATCGATTCGAGCACCACGATGGCGTTGTCGACCAGCATGCCCACGCCCAGGGCCAGGCCGCCCAGGGACATGATGTTGAGGCTGACCCCGCCGAGGTACATGCAGGCGAAGGTCACGATCACCGAGATCGGGATCGCCACCGCGATGATCACCGTCGGCGCCAGGCGCCGCAGGAACAGCAGGATCACGGCGATGGCCAGCAGCGAGCCCGTCACGGCCGAGCTCTTGACGTCGGCGATCGAGTCCTCGATGAACACCGACTGGTCCGAGAGCAGCGCCAGGGCGCCGTCGCGGCGCAGATCGTGGGCCAGGAAGTTGGTCTGCTGGCGGGCTTCGAAGGACTCCGTCGACTGCTCGGGCTGTTCCGCCAGGCGCTTGGCGGCGGCCTGCTGCTCGGCCGTACCGAACAGCTTGTTGCGCACGCGCTCAGCCAGCTCGACGATGTTGCTGCCCGCCTCGCGATAGATCGCCAGCTCGACGGCCTCTTGCCCATCGATGCGCGAGACCACCTCGCGCCGCTTGTATCCGGCTTCGACGCTGCCCACGTCGCCCAGCCGCACCGTGGCGCCGCCGCGCCGCACCAGGGCCAGCTCGCGCACCTCGGCCAGGTCCTGGAACTCGTTGACCGTGCGCACGATGTATTCGGTCGAGCCCTCGCGCAGGCTGCCGCCCGAGGCGTTGATGTTCTCGGCCGCCAGACGCGCGCCGACCTCGGCCAGGTCGAGCTTTTGCGCGGCCAGCTTGGCCGGATCGAGGCGCACGCGGATCTCCTCTTCCAGGCCCCCGCGCACGTCGACCGCGGCGACCCCTTCGAGGGCCTCGAGCTCGCGCTCCAAGCGGTTTTCCGCCAGCCAGCGCAATCCGATCAGGTCCTGCTCGGGATCCACGCCGCCGCGCCCGGGCGGCAGGGTCAGGCCCACGCGCAGGATCGGGTCCAGGCTCGGGTCGTAGCGCAGGATCAGCGGGCGCTCCGCACCGTTCGGCAGGAACACGCCGTCGAGCTTTTCGCGCACGTCCTGCACGGCGAAG